>CACXCV010000095.1 GCA_902766215.1 Oscillospiraceae bacterium | reverse complement strand
GCCGTGTGGATCGGCCCCGGGCACCCGCAGGACTTTCTGCGCGGCATTCCCAACTGCATGAGCATCGACAGCGCCGACAACCGCGTGAAGCACCAGCTGGTGGACGCCTTTTCCAGTGAGCTGATCCGCTTTTACTACGGCACCGACCTGATCGGCAACGAGATCGGCGCCGCGGCCAAAAACGTCATCGGTATCGCCGCCGGACTGCTGGACGGCTTTGGCATCCGCGCGCTGAAGGGCGCGCTGATGAGCCGCGGCACCCGCGAGATTGCCCGGCTGATTGCCGCCATGGGCGGGCAGGAGCGCTCGGCCTATGGGCTGTGTCACCTGGGCGACTATGAGGCCACGCTCTTCTCCCCCCACAGCCACAACCGCCAGTTCGGCGAGGCCTGGGCCACCGGCGCGCCCTATGACAAGCTGGCCGAGGGCTATTACACTGTGCAGGCGCTGATGACGCTGGCCCAGCGCTATCAGGTGGAGCTGCCCATCTGCCAGGCCGTGTATGACATTCTCTACCGGCACGCCGATGCGGCGCAGACGCTGGACGGCCTGTTCCGCCGCAGCCTGAAGGACGAAAACTGACCGAAGCCCATCCCCGGACGCCGCCCGGGGATGGGCTTTGATCATCACGCTAATTCGATAAATTTTTCTGTCTCCGCCCCTTGACAAACCGCGCTGCATCCGATACAATAGGCCTATGCCACGACGCTTTAGCCAATTAGCGTGGTAATTCATTCAATAACAAGAGGGACTGACAATGAAAAAATTTTTTGCTCTGCTGTTGGCCACGCTGATGGTTGTGGCCCTGGCCGCCTGCTCCGGCAGCACCCCTGCCGAGACCAAAACCTTTACCGTGGGCTTCGACCAAGACTTCCCCCCCTATGGCTATGTGGAAAACGGCGAATTTGCCGGCTTTGACCTGGATCTGGCCCGCGAGGTGGCTGCGCGCAACGGCTGGACCATCCAGCTGACCCCCATCAACTGGGACGCCAAGGACTTCGAGCTGGACAGCGGCGCCATCGACTGCATCTGGAACGGCTTCACCATGAACGGCCGCGAGGACGCCTACACCTGGTCCAAGCCGTACATCGACAACTCGCAGGTCATCGTCGTGCGCAAGGACAGCGGCATCAGCACCTTTGACGATCTGGCCGGCAAAGTTGTCGCCGTGCAGACCGATTCGTCCGCGCAGGCCGCGCTGAACTCGGACGACTGCGCCGACCTGGCCGCCAGCTTTGCCAAGACGCTGACCTTTGCCGAGTATAACACCGCGTTTATGGAGCTGGAGGCCGGCAGCGTGGACGCCATCGCCATGGACATCGGCGTGGCTAACTATCAGGTGGCCGGCCGCGAGGACCAGTTTGTGATTCTCGACCAGACCCTGGTGGCCGAGCAGTATGGCATCGGCTTCAAGCTGGGCAACACTGCCCTGCGCGACACCGTGCAGAAGACCTATGACGCCATGCTGGCCGACGGCACCGTGGCCAAGCTGGCGGAGAAATACGGTCTGAGCGACTGCGTAATTGACTGATTCCATTGCTTTTTTCAGGCTGCGCCGGCAGGACCCTTCGCCCTGCCGGCGCCCATCTGTCAACATTTCCACAAGGAAAGGTGGCGCTGCATATGCAGTCCATGCTGCTGCAGCTGGCTGAGGGCATGGCCACATCGGTGGCGATTTTTGTCCTGACGCTGCTCTTCTCCCTCCCCCTGGGCATGCTGGTGGCGCTGGCCCGCATGTCCAAAAGCCGGCTGCTGTCCGGTCTCATGCGCATCTATATCTCCATCATGCGGGGCACGCCGCTGATGCTGCAGCTGCTGGTGGTGTTTTTCGGGCCGTATTACCTGCTGCGCGTCAATCTGGGCAGCGGCTACCGCTTTCCGGCGGTGATCCTCGCCTTTGTCATCAACTATGCCGCCTATTTTGCCGAGAGCTACCGCGGCGGCATCGCCTCGATGCCCCGGGGGCAGTATGAGGCCGCCCAGGTGTTGGGCTACAGCCGGGCGCAGACCTTTGCCCACATTATTCTGCCGCAGGTGGTCAAGCGGGTACTGCCCTCGGTGACCAACGAGGTGATCACCTTGGTGAAAGACACCAGCCTGGCCTTTGTCCTGTCAGTCACGGAGATGTTTACCATCGCCAAGGCCATTGCCGCGGCGGAAAAAACAATGATACCCTATCTGGCCGCCGGCATTTTCTACTATGTGTTCAACTTTGTCGTGGCCATGCTGATGGAGCGCCTGGAACACAGGCTGAACTACTATCGCTGAGGTGACGGCCATGTACATTCTGGAAATTGACAACCTGTACAAGCAGTTCGGCGGCAATCCGGTGCTGCGCGGCGTCAGCCTGCGCATTGCTGAGGGCGAGGTGGTGTCCCTGATCGGCCCCTCCGGCTCCGGCAAATCCACGCTGCTGCGCTGCGCCGCCCTGCTGGAGACCATGGATCGGGGCACGCTGCGCTTTTCCGGCCGGACAGCCGCCGCCGAGCGGGACAGCCGCAGCGTCTATGCCCCGCGCCAGCAGCTGCACCAGCTGCGGCGGAACTTTGGACTGGTGTTTCAGTCGTTCAATCTGTTTCCCCACTATACCGTGCTGCGCAACCTGACCGACGCGCCGGTGCGCGTGGCCGGGCGCAGCCGGGCCGAGGCCGAGGACGAGGCCCGCGCCCTGCTGCAGAAGATGGGCCTGGCGGACAAGGCCGGGGCCTATCCCTGCGAGCTTTCCGGCGGACAGCAACAGCGCGTGTCCATTGCCCGGGCGCTGGCCATGCACCCAAAGATACTCTTCTTCGACGAGCCTACCTCCGCCCTGGACCCGGAGCTGACGGGCGAGGTGCTTTCGGTCATGCGGCAGCTGGCGGACGATGGCATGACCATGCTGGTGGTCACCCACGAGATGAGCTTTGCCCGCGACGCCTCTGATCGGACGCTGTTTATGGCCGACGGCGTCATTGCCGAGGAAGGCGCGCCGGAACAGATCTTCAGTCAACCGCAGAACCCGCGCACCCGGCAGTTTCTGTCCGGCGTGCTGGGGCGGTAACAAGCCGTAAAACAGGAACCCGCCCCGCTGCCAACGGCAGCGGGGCGGATATTCTCATTTTGCTGAATTATTTGAAAATCAGCTGCAGGAAGTCGTGCAGGGCATTGCGCCACACACGCCATTCGTGCTCGCCCGGATAGATCTTTTCCACGGTGTGGATGCCATACTGCTGGCAGAGCTTGCGCTCGTGGGCAAACAGCGGGATGGAGGTTTCCTGGTCGCCCATGGCGCGGAAAAAGACCTTATACGCGCTGTTGAACCTCTCGGCATCCTGGAAGGGCGCGGGGTCAAAGTCCTCCACCGGCTTGGACGGATAGAGGAAGCCGGTAAACAGGCCCGCCGCGCCAAACACGTCAAAGTTGTGCAGAATCAGCTGGCCGCACTCCAGCGAGCCCATGGACAGGCCCGCATAGGCGCGGTTCCACTTGCCGCCGGTGACGCGATAGCGGCCCTCGATGAAGGGGATCACCTCGTCCACCAGCATCTCGTTGAAGCGGTCATAGTCCACATGGCGCACGCCGTTCTCATCCGGGACCTGCACCATGCCGCAGCACATGACGATCAGGCACGGCTCGGCCTTGCCCTCGGCCAGCAGATTGTCCATGATGAAGTTGGTCTTGCCCTGGAAGATCCAGCTGTTCTCGTTCTCGCCGCCGCCGTGCTGCAAGTACAGCACCGGGTACGACCGCGTAGACTGGTGGTAGCAGGGCGGCGTGTACACCAGGCAGGACTCGTACTGGCCGGTCACTTTCGAGCGGAAGAACTCGCGGGTCACGCTGCCGTGGGGCACGTCCTTCAGCAGCAGAAAGTCGCAGTCGGTGTCGGGCACCTCGACATAGTTGATCGGGTGGCTGCTGCCAAAGCCGATGGGCGCCATATAGTTGAGCACCGGGTTGCCGTCCACGGCAAACTGCAGCTGCTTGAAGCCCGGCTCGTCATATTTCAGCTCGCCGGTCCACAGACCCTGGGCGTCTTTGGTCAGGCTGACCGACTTTTTAAAGTTGGTCGCCGTGACCTCGCTGGCCTTGGGCGCGTAGAAGCTGAGCTTGACGGTGCCGTCGGGCAGCACCTCGGCGCCCTTGGGAATGGAAACCGGCGCCTCGCGTGTCCCAGCGCGGACAGGCAGGCGGTCGTCAAAGCCGATCAGGTCGTGCTGAAAGGCCTGGTTGGTCAAAAACTGTTCGGGGATCTGCATGATGGTTCCTCCTTCTTATTTCAGTGCGCCAAAGGCAATGTTTCTCACTCTGTGGTGGACAAACTTCTCCTGGTTGGGCACCATGTTGTGCATGTACACGACCGAGGCCTGCTCGCTGGGGTCAATGGCCACATAGGTGCCCATAAAGCCCGTCCAGCCGAACTCGCCCACCGAGGAGCTGCTCACCTTGGCCGGATCGATCAGCGTTCTCACGCCCAGGCCGTAGCCATAGCCCTCGAGATAGTCGTTCTGGAAGTCGCGCAGCTGCGTTTCGTTGAGCTGATTGCCGCGCATCAGGTCAATGGTCTTGCGGCCCATGATGTATTCGCCCTTATAGGTGCCGCCGCAGGCCAGCATCTGCGAGAACTTGATATAGTCGCGCACCGAGGAGAACAGGCCCGCGCCGCCGGCCTCATACTTGGCCTCCGGCTCAAAGCGGTCGTCAAACATGGCGGGGGTGGGGGTACGGTTGCCCTTGCCGTCGTTGGCATACGGGGTGACCATCTTCTCGCGCAGGTCGCCAAAGTAGTGATAGCCGGTGTGGTCCATGCCCAGCGGCTCGAAAATCTCTCTTTTCAGGAATTCGCTGACCTTCATGCCGGAGGTAACCTCGATCAGGCCAGCCACCAGCTCGTGACCAAAGCCATAGAGCCAATGCGTGCCCGGGTCAAAGCAGACCGGCACCTTGCTCATGGCGTGGATGTCCTGCCGCAGGGTATAGTCGCCCACGGTCTGGGCCAGCTCGCCGCGCACCTGGGCCATCATGCGGTGGGTATAGTCGTCGCCGCCATAGCCGATGCCCATGGCCATGGAGAAGCAGTCGCGCACCTCGATGGGCCGCTTGGCCGGGCGGATGATATAGCTGCCGTCGGGCTGCGTCTCGGCCACCATGGTGTTCTTCCACTCGGGGAAGTATTCATAGATGGGGTCGTTGAGCAGGAACTTGCCGCGCTCGAAGAGCATCATCGCGCCGGTGCAGACCACCACCTTGGTGGCGGAATACTGCCGGTAGATGCTCTCGGCGGTGATGGGCGTCTTTTTCTCCAGGTCGGCATAGCCAAAGTAATTCTCATAGAGAATCTCACCGTTTTTGGCCACGGCACAGCCGCAGCCCGCCGGGCCGATGGGCTGCTGGATCAGGTCGCTGAGGAATGCGTCCATGTGCTGAAACTTTGCCATTGTGTTCACCTGTTCCTTTCTGATTGTTGAGTTAAACCGTCTGCTTCACGGCAGCGGCGTGATGGATGGAATAGCGCATCGGGCCGGCCTGCAGGCGGTCCTTGACGGTGGTAATCGCCAGGCCACTGTCCGTCTTTTCAAAGCGGATGACGTTTTCAAACCAGGAGTGCATCCACTTGATGGTAATCTCCAGGGTATTGGCGTCAGTATAACGGGCGGTCGAGCAGTTGTCGCCCACCTGCGGCAGGGGGTTGTCGGTGTAGTGCATGCGGTATTTCCCGTCGAACCAGGCCACAAATTCAGCATAGCCGTCGGCAGTGAAGACACATTTTTCCTCGTCGATTTCCAACGTGAAGTCGGTAAAGTCCGCCTTTTTGTCCTTTTCAAAGAAGGCGCGGAAGAAGTTATACGTCCCCGGCGAGACCGAGATCCACGGATCGGCGTCGGCGTCGCCGCCGGTGACCGCATAGCGGCCGGAAAACACAGCCGGATCCACCGGCAGCGTGTTGGCCGCCTGCTCGGGCACGCGCAGCGACTGCTCGAAGGCGCACAGCGAGGCCAGCGCTTCGGGGTCCTCGGGCAGCGGCTCGTCGGCCACCAGCGTCATCAGCCCGTCCATCACCCGGTCGAGGGTAATCTGCGGGCCGTCCGGGCCGAGGCCGCCCTGATGCAGCGCCACCACCAGATCCTTTTCCGGCCAGATGATGCCAAACTGACCCTGCCCGCCGTCAAAGCGATAGACCCCCGGAATGCGGCTCAGCCACAGCTGATAGCCATAGCCGGAGCAATAGTCCGGCGAGTCGCCGTTGCCCTCGGTGGAGATCTGGCGGCTCATGGCCTCGTGCATCCACGCGTCCGAGACGATCTGCTCGCCGTTCCAGCGGCCATCGTTCAGGTAGAACATGGCCAGGCGCAGGTTGTCCT
Source organism: Oscillospiraceae bacterium (assembly GCA_902766215.1). Taxonomy (GTDB): domain Bacteria; phylum Bacillota; class Clostridia; order Oscillospirales; family Oscillospiraceae; genus RUG11142. The sequence goes on along the minus strand of CACXCV010000095.1, from coordinate 10,422 downwards.
CCGTCTTGGAAAAGGTGCCCGGCTCGGCACAATAGCCGTTTTTAAAGCGCAGCATGACAAATTCGTCGGCGCGGATACCGATTTTGTCAAACAGGTTTTCGCTCAGATACCGGTGCAGCGACATGCCGGCCTTCTTTTCCACAATGGCCCCCAGCAGGCACGCGCCCGAGGTGTTGTAAAGAAAGCGTTCGCCGGGCTGGTAGACGATGGGCTGCTTGAGAAATTCGCCGATCCAGTCGTCGTTGAGCATGGGGTTGCGCTCCATGCCAGTGGCCATTTTCAGCACGTGGCGCACCGTCAGCTGCTCCAGCTTGTCATAGGGCTGCACGTGATACTGGCGCATCTCGTCGGCAAAGATGTCGATGATGCGCTCGTCCAGGTCCAGCTGACCCCGGGTGCAGAGGATGCCGATGGCGGTGGCAGTGTAGCTCTTGCCCAGCGAATGGTTGCTGTGAACCAACTGCGGCCCATAGGGCTGCCACCAGCACTCGGCAAACACCTTTCCGTGGCGGGCGGCCATAAAGCCGTGCATTTCGGTTTTGTCATGCATCAGCGAGCGCAGGCACTGCTCCACCTGGCGGCTGGAGATGCCCGCCTGCTCGGGCGTAATGCGTTCAAGGGGTTGATACATGGAAAGTCCCTCCTGTCTGGTGTCTCACACAATGGATTATAGCAGATTTTTCCCCGTTTGTGAAGTAAGCACCAAAGGCCTGACCGCCGCCGAGGAAAAATTGAGCATATTTTCTTACGCCGCGTGCGCAATGCGCCGCCGCGGCGAAAAAAAAGCGTCCAACCATGCAAAAAAGCTGCTTCGCATGCGCCCGGCCGCGCTGGCAAATAAAAAAGCAGCCGGAAAGCATTGCGCTTTCCAGCTGCTGGTACGGCAGAAGGGACTCGAACCCCCGACCTACTGATTCGTAGTCAGTCACTCTATCCAACTGAGCTACTGCCGCATGTCCACAAGGGATATTTCCCTCATGAAGCTTGGATATAATAACACACGCAGCAGCAAATTGCAAGCCCTTTTTCTTGATTATCCAAAAAATTTTTCTGTCCACAGTCCGGCGGGCAGCGCTCAGGACTTGGTAGCCCAGTTGCCGGTGGCCAGGCAGGTCAGGTAAGCGTTGATAAACCCGTCCAGCCCGCCGTCCATCACCGCGCTGATGTTGGTGCTCTCATAGCCGGTGCGGGTGTCTTTGGCCAGGGTATAGGGCATGAAGACATAGGACCGGATCTGGCTGCCCCACTCGATCTTCTTCTGGTCGCCCTTGATGTCGGAGATCTTCTCCAGGTGCTCGCGCTCTTTGATCTCCACCAGCTTGGAGCGGAGCATACGCATACAGACCTCGCGGTTCTGGAACTGGCTGCGCTCCTGCTGACAGGCCACCACAATGCCCGTAGGCTTGTGGATCAGGCGCACAGCCGACGAGGTTTTGTTGATGTGCTGGCCGCCCGCGCCGCTGGAGCGGTAAACCTGCATTTCAATGTCCTCAGGCCGGATGTCCACCTCGACGTTGTCGTCGATCTCGGGGATGACCTCTACCGCCGAAAAGCTGGTGTGGCGGCGGCCGCTGGCGTCAAAGGGCGAGATGCGCACCAGACGGTGCACGCCGGACTCGCTCTTGAGGAAGCCATAGGCGTTCGGCCCCTCGATGACAATGTCCGCCGACTTCAGCCCCGCCTCGTCGCCCTCGAGATAGTCCATAATCTTATAGGTAAAGCCATGCCGCTCGGCCCAGCGGGTAATCATGCGGTAGAGCATTTCGCACCAGTCCTGGGCCTCGGTGCCGCCGGCGCCGGCGTGGAACGACACCAGCGCGTTGTTGGCGTCGTATTCGCCGGAGAGCAGCGTCTCCAGCCGGGCAGACTCCATCTCGCCCTGCAGGCGCTCAAAGCCGGCCTTCAGCTCGTCGAACATGGAGTCGTCGTCCTCCTCCATGGCCATTTCGCAGATGGTCATCAGGTCGTCCCAGTCGGTGCACATCCGCTCGTAGCTGCCGCACTTGTTCTCCAACTGCTTGGTCTGCTGGACAATCTTCTGCGACTTGGCCGGGTCATCCCAAAAGCCGTCGGCCGAAGCCATGGCGTGCAGGCGCTCCAGCTCGCGGCTGGCCGCCTCCACGTTGAGCGACTGCTTCAGCTCGGCCAGGGCGGGCTTGAGGTCGTTAAGCTTGTTTTTATATTCGTCAAATTCGATACGTGCCATAGTAATACCACTTTCCCCGTTATTTCGCACCCATTATACAGGAAAAACTCCCCGCTGTAAAGAGGAAACCTGTCCTTTCGCCTGCAGGAACAGCAGCGGAGCGATTTGCCTTGGGCGCGCGCAATTTCTGTTGAGTTTTCGCCGGATATCGTATATAATGAGAAATTGAAAAAGTTTCACATTTTCAAGCCCTGCTTTTGCAGGCGGAGGACCTATGAACCTGACAATTCTTGCCGTGGGCGATATTGTCGCCGCCTCGGGCCTTGCCTTCTGCAAGGCGCATCTGCGCACGCTGCGCCGGCAATACGGCGCCGACCTGGTGGTGGTCAACGGTGAAAACGCGGCCAACCTGGGCATCCGGCCCGAGCAGGCCGACACGCTGCTGCGCGCCGGAGCCGATGTGATCACCCTGGGCAACCACACCTGGTCCCGCCGGGAGATCGTCCCTTATCTGGACGGGGAAGCGCAGATTCTGCGCCCGGCCAACTTTGCCCCCCACACGCCGGGCCGCGGCTGGGCAGAGTTCGACACGCCCGCCGGTCCGGTGGCGGTGATCAACCTCATCGGCCGCTGCTCCATGGACTATACGCCCGACAACCCCTTTGCCGTCGTTGAGCGCATTCTGCGTCAGGTAAAGACCCGGCTGATCCTGGTGGACTTCCACGCAGAGGCCACAGCGGAAAAGCTGGCCATGGGCTATTTTCTCGACGGGCGCGTGTCCGCCCTGTGGGGGACGCACACGCACGTTCCCACCGCCGACACGCAGATTCTGCCCCATGGAACGGGATACCAAACCGACCTGGGCATGACCGGGCCAATGCAGTCCGTGCTGGGCATTCAGCCGGCGCTGTCCATCAACAAATTCCGCGGCGGCGTGCCCGCCCGCTATGAACCGGCCCCCGGCCCCAACAAGCTGGAGGGCGCGGTGTTCACAATTAATGCGCAGACAGGGCTCTGTGTCAGCGCAGAAAGGGTGTCAATCCATGATTAAATTTCTGCATGCAGCAGACCTGCATCTGGGCAGCGCCTTTGCCACGCTGCCGGCCAATGCGGCCAGACAGCGGCAGGCCGAGCTGCTGGAAACGGCCACCGAGATGGTCGAGCTGTGCAACAGCAGCCAGTGCGACCTGCTGCTGCTGGCCGGCGACATCTGCGAAACCAACGAAGCGGCCAAGTCGCTGGCGCGGCTGCTGGCCGCCTGCAGCGCCGAGGTGGTGCTTGCCCCCGGCAACCATGACCCCTATGGGCCGAACGGGCCCTATCAGGGCGTGGCCTGGCCGGACAACGTCAGTCTGTTTGACGACAGCGAGGTGGCGCGCCTGCGGTTTGAGGATCTCAAGTGCGATGTCTACGGCGCGGCCTTTACCGCCGACACCGCGCCCTCGCTGATGGAGGGCTTTGCCGTGCTGGACCGGCACGTGGTCAACCTGATGGTGCTCCACGGCGACCCTGAGCAGCCCGGCAGCCCCTATAATCCCATCACCCAGGCGCAGATTGCCGCCTCGGGGCTGGACTATCTGGCGCTGGGGCACATCCACAGCTTTTCTGGCCAGCGGACCGCCGGCCAGACCACCTATGCCTGGCCGGGCTGCCCCGCCGGGCGCGGCTTTGACGAAACCGGCGAAAAGGGCGTGATCCTGGGCGAGGCCGCCCATGGCGCGCCGGTCAAGCTCCGCTTTGTGCCGCTGCACACCCGCCGGTACGAAACGCTCCGCGTCGCCGCCGGCAGCGACCCGGCCGCCGCCATCCGCGCGGCGCTGCCGCCCAACTCCCAGCGCGACATCTTCCGCGTGACGCTCACCGGCCCCTCAGAGCCGCTGGATCTGCGCGCCGTGGCCGCTGCGCTGAAGGGCCAGGTCTATCAGCTGACCCTGCGGGACGAGACCACCCGCCAGACCGACCTCTGGGCCGGCATGGAGGAGGACACGCTGCGCGGCCTGTTCCTGCGGCGGCTGCACAGCCAGTGGGAAGGCGCGCCGGACGAAAAGGTCCGGCAGCAGTGCGAGCTGGCCGCCCGCTTCGGCCTGGCCGCACTGGAAGGAAAGGAGGCGCCCAAGGCATGATCATCCGCACCATGACCGCCACTTTCGGCACGCTGCGCGGGGCAACCATGCAGCTCAAGCCCGGCATGAACATCCGCACCCTGCCCAACGAATCCGGCAAATCCACCTGGATTGCCTTTATCACCGCCATGCTCTATGGCGTTCCCACCGCCGAGCGCGCCAGCAAAAACGGCGTGCCCGTCAAGACGAAATATCAGCCCTGGAGCGGCGAGCCGATGCAGGGCGTGATGGAGCTGACCTGGCAGGACCGCCCCCTGCGCATTGCCCGGGCCAGTGGGCCGCAGGGCCCCATGGCCGAGTTCCAGGCCGTGTGGCAGGACAGCGGCGAGCCGGTTGCCGGCATGAACGGCAGCAACTGCGGCCAGATGCTGCTGGGGGTCGACCGCGCCGTGTTCGAGCGCAGCGCCCTGATCCGCCAGAACACGCTGGAGGTCACCCAGTCGCCCGAGCTGGAGCAGAAGCTCAGCGCCCTGGTCACCTCCGGCGAAGCCGGCAGCTCCTACAGCCGTGTGAGCCGCACGCTGAAGGACTGGCAGAATCAGCGGCAATATCACAAGTCCGGCGCGCTGCCCGAGGCCATGGCCCGCCGGGACGAGCTGGCGGCCCAGCTGGCCGCCGTCTCCGCCGCCGGGGAAACTGCCGCCGCCGGCAGCGCCGAGCTGGAGGAACTGACGGCCCAGCGCAGCGAGCTGGCCGGGCAGATCAAGCTGCTCAGCGCCAACGGCTCGGCCGGGATGGAGCAGCACATTGCCGACGCACTGGTAGAATCCCAGCGGGCTGAAAAGGCAGCCTCCGCCCTGCGCGAGCAGGTGCTGCCGCCGCTGAACGAAATCGACCAGCTGCTGCAGAACCTGGCCACCATCGAGCGCGACGCGCAGGCGCTGGCCTCGCAGCCGCACAGCAGCCCATCCGGCGGTGTGCGTCTGGCTGTTTTCGACGGGCTGAGCCAGGAGCAGATGGCTGAAAAGGCCGAGGCCGACGCTCAGCGCTATCACCGCCTGCACAGCAGGGCGACCCGCGAAAAGTTGGCGCCGCTCTGGTCCGTGGCCGCTTTTCTGCTGGCAATTGTGTCGCTGCTGGTGCTGCGCGTTGCCTTTTCCTATCTGGTCAGCGGGCTGCTGATTCTCTTTGGCGTGGTCTTCCTGGTGCTCCAGCACCTGAGCAGCCGCAACGGCGCCGGCGCGCAGGCCGAGGCCATCCTCGCCGCCTATGGCGCCGAGGACGAGGCCGGCATCTATGACGCCGTGCAGCGCTATGCCGCCCAGCAGAGCCGCAGCGCCGATATGGGCTATCAGGCCAGCCGCCTGGAGCTGACCCGCCGGGTGACCGCCATCCGCAAGGCCGTGGCGCCCCTGGGACGCTCCGACTCGATCCGCGGCTGCCGCGACACCCTGCAGGCCGCACGCCTGCGCCGCATCAAGCTCGACCGGGCCGAGGACGAAGCCCGGCAGGCCAAGGCCGTGTACGAGCGGCTGGCCGCCTCGGCCCCCAGCGAGGGCGACGGCGCGGCGCTGGCTGATCTGGAGGCGCAGATGGCGCAGCTGGACAGCCGCATCAACCAGCTGCGCAGCAGCGTGTCCATGGAGCAGGGCCGCACGGCCGGCCTGGGCACTGCCGCCCAGCTGCAGCAGCAGCTGGAGCAGACGCAGCAGCAGATTGCCGCGCTGCAGGACGAGCTGGCCGCGCTGGATCTGGCGCAGCAGGCCATGGACGCCGCCGCGGCCGAGCTGCAGGGCCGCATCTTCCCGCAGCTGACCGAGCCGGCCTCGCGCTATATCCGCCGGCTGACCGGCGGCAAATATGATCAGGTGGTGGTGGACCGCAGCCTGAACATCTCCGCACGCCCGGCCGAGGGCAGCGTGGACCGCCGGCTGACCCTGCTGAGCACCGGCACGGCCGACCAGCTCTATCTGGCGCTGCGCCTGGCCATCTGTCAGGCCGTGCTGCCGCCGCAGGCCCCCCTGCTGCTGGACGACGCACTGCTGAACTTTGACGACGAGCGCCTGGGCGAGGCCATGCTGCTGCTGCGCGAGCTGAGCGCCAAGCGGCAGATTCTGCTGTTTTCCTGCTCGGGCCGCGAGGTCCGCTGGAACCAGAAGCACCCGGCCACCGTCTAATCTCTGTGATATGAATCCGCCGCTCTGCCGGTGCAGCCGCAGCCGGCTGCGCGGGCGGCGGCTGCTTCATAAAACGCACATTCATTCACCCACCGTCCGCTGCGGCGGACAACAATTTTTGCGGGAGGTACGATTGCATGAAAACCAAGTCAATCCGCGCCCTTGCGCTGCTGCTGGCTCTCATGACGCTGTTCTCGGCGCTGCCCATGGCTGCCTCGGCCGCCAGCTATTATGCCGTGATCAACGGCAAGCGCGTGGAAAGCGACAGCTGCACCGTGTTTGGCAGCGCAGCCTATGTCTATCTGGACGAAATCAGCATTACGCCCCACAGCGACTATTACCGCAGCTTTGACTTCTATGAAAAGGCTGCCAACGGCCGCTATCAGTACATCGACGAGGATTCCACCTATCGGCTCTACGCCGGCCAGAGCGTCTATATCGCGCTCTATGCCGACGCCGAGGCCTATCGGAACGAAAGCTATACCAAGCTGCTGCAGCTGACCTATTCCAACGAGGAGTTTGGCTTCTCCGCCGAGACGGACAGCGTGTATCTGCTGTCGCTGAAGGACTTTGATCCTTCCGGCGCCTATGGGCTGACCGGCAGCTATAACGACGGCACCATCGTCATCAACGAGGTGCCCTCCCATGGCACGCTGTATCTGGACAACACGGCCGTCGTGCGCGGCGCGCGGATCTCTCTGCGCGAGGTGCGCACCAACAAGCTGTCCTACCGTGCGCCCCGCGACGGCGCCGTGACCGACGACAGCTTTGAATTTACCGCCTATTCCAGCTCCAACGTGACGCTGATCCCCCAGTCCACCATGTACATCGACCTGTCAAAGACCAACCCCAGCGGCCTGGCCTCCAACGCCGACGTGCAGGTCTCGCTGACCCGCGACGGCACCTATGTCTTCACGCTGGACGACTTTGACTATTCCACCCGCACCTACAACGTGGACGACTTTACCTATCTGCGCATTACCAGCCTGCCGGATTATGGCTACGTGCGCTATCTGGACGGCGACATCCGCACCTCCACCTGGATCAAGCTCTCGGACGTCCGCGCCGGCAAGCTGTATTACACCCTTGACAGCGAGACGGATTATGACACCGCCCAGTTTGACACGCTGAGCTATGTGGTCTACACCGCCAACCAGAACGGCGTCTATACCGGCACGCTGAATGTGGACATCTCCCTCTTCAGCACTGCCGGCCACGGCTATGTGGTAAAGACCGACGCCCGCGGCAGCCGCGTGTTCCGCCTGTCCGACTTTGACGATCCCGACGGCAAATATACCGCCGCCAGCTATACCAGCACCAGCAGCCGCAACGACGGCTACATCACGCTGATGACCATTCCCTTTGCCGGCACGCTGTATCTGGAGGATCAGAAGCTGGCTGTGGGCGACGACGTCCCGCTGGACAGCGTCCGCCAGGGCCTGCTGAAATACGAGCCCGACTCGGTTTCGGCCAGCACGCCCGACGTGTTCGAGTTTATCCTCTTCAGCGCCAGCGACAACAAGATTGCCCGCGACGACATGTACATCGACCGCACAGCCGTGCGTACCGGCGTCTCCTCTGACTACGGCGCCGACGCGGTGGTGGTCTGGATGAACGGCAAGGAGGACTATACCTTCACCCTGGCCGACCTGGACGACCCCAAGGCCAACCGTCCGCTGGAGGACTATCACAGCAGCCGCAACGCGGCCAAGGACGGCAGCATTGAGCTGCTGTCCCTGCCCGAGACCGGCGCACTGACGCTCTACAGCGGCCGCAACACGCAGACGCTGCGCAAGGGTGACGTCATCACCCTGGACGAAATCGCCAGCGGTGAGCTGCACTACAGCAGAGATACCAAGGCAACGGCCGACTATACCAGCTTTGCCTTCTGCGGCCGGGATTACCGCGGCCAGACCATCACCTCCGGCTCTGTCACCGCTTATATCGACTTCTACGGCTCGGCGCCCAAGAGCAGCAGCAGCTACACCTATTCTGTCAGCAAGGCTGCCAAGACCGTCCGCGTGGAGTTTACCGACCTGACTGAGGACACGATCACCCATGGCACCACGGCCTCGCTGACGGCCGGCGACCTGACCGATCTGGCCGCCGCAGCCGGCTTTACCGGCGGCGTGCTCGAGCTGGCCGCCGATGTGAAGGGCAGCTCGCTGTCCAGCCGCACCATCACGCTGGACTCCGCCCTGTTCACGGACCTGAGCAAATCGTCGGTCTTCTCCACCATCCGCATTGTGGCCACCGACGCCGGGCAGAACACCAGCGGCAGCTCCATCACCAACGTGTGCAAGCTGGCCATTCCCGTGGTCTCGGTTTCCTCGCTGTATACCATGACCACGGCCGACTTCTCCGTCACGCTGGAGAAGTATTCCATGACCGCTGCCGACAAGACCAACATGCCCAACAGCAGCTATAACGGCGGCCTGGCCCGGCGCGTTACCTTCTACGTGGGCAACACCAAGGTCAATGTGGCTAACGCCACGCTGACCCTGCCCTATGGCAAGATTACCTCCAAGGCCTCCACGGTGGTCATGATGTGCCAGCAGAGCGGCGGCGGCTTTGCCCCCGCGCTCTCCAGCCGCTACAGCGCCAGCGACTACACCGTGAGCGCCTACTGCAGCTCCGGCTATGTCTGCACGCCCTACTATCGCGGCGCCGACAGCGGCATGAGTTTTTCTGACCTGAGCGCTGCCAACGTCTCCTGGGCCACCGACTATGTTTACAACCTGGCCGCGCGCGACGTGGTGCAGGGCGTTGGCGGCGGACTGTTCTCCCCCAGCACCTCGGTCACCCGGGCGGAGTTCATCAAGATGCTGGTCGGCTCACTGGGCCTGTATGACGCCAGTGCGTCCTGCTCGTTCACCGACGTGAGCGGCAGCGCCAGCTGGGCCTATGGCTACATCGCCTCCGCCGTCAAGGCCGGCATTGTAGACGACGGCGCCAGCTTCCAGCCCAACAAGGCCATCGACCGCCAGACCATGGCGCTGTATGCCTACCGCGCCAGCCTGAGCGGCGCAGCCAACATTATGCTGCCCACCACTTACGCCGCCGAGACCTTCCTGGATCAGGCACAGATCAGCGCCAATAACCTCAGCGCTGTGGTGGCCATGCAGCGCGCCGGCATCATCCAGGGCGACGGCGCGGGCCACTTTGACCCCACCGGCACCACCACCCGCGCCGCAGCGGCCAAGATCATCTGCATGCTGATGCAGTTCAAGTATCAATAACCCCGACTCGGCGCGCCGGGCGGAGAGAAGCTGTTTGGCTTCTCTCCGCCCGGTTTTTGTCTGGGCGGGGCTTCGTTTCCCATCTGTGCAGCATGAAAAAGTTCTCTGCACGGCTCCTGCACCCGCAGACAGCAAAACAAACAGGCCCGCTGCCAAATGGCAGCGGGCCTGTGGTTTGATTGATTTGTCCGGTTGGCTTATTTCACCAGCTCACCCTTTTCGGCCAGCTCCTTCAGCGCATCTTTGCGCGAGAGGTTCACACGGCCCTTTTCGTCGATGTCGGTAACCTTGACCCAGGTCATGTCGCCAATGTTGAGCACGTCCTCAATCTTGTCAATGCGGCGGTTCTCCACCTTGGAGATGTGAATCATGCCGTCCTTGCCGGGAGCCAGCTCGACAAACGCGCCGATCGGAATAATGCGGACAACCTTGCCAAAGTAGAGCTTGCCCACCTCGGGAACAAAGCAGATGTCATCGATCATCTGCTTTGCCGCGTCGCAGGCCATCGAGTCCACCGCGCTGATGAACACGGTGCCGTCGTCCTCGATGTCGATCTTGGCGCCGGTGTCGGCGCAGATCTTCTGAATGGTCTTGCCGCCGGAGCCGATGACCTCGCGGATCTTGTCCGGGTCGATGTGCAGGGTAATCATCTTAGGCGCATAGGGGCTGACCTCGGGCCGCGGAGCCGGGATTGCCTTGAGCATAATCTCGTCAAGGATCTCCAGGCGGGCCTTGCGGCAGATTTCCAGCGCGTTCTCGATGATTTCCAGCGTCAGGCCGTCGTTCTTCAGGTCCAT
>CACXCV010000094.1 GCA_902766215.1 Oscillospiraceae bacterium | reverse complement strand
CCAGCGTGTCCGTCTCCTTGGTAAAGTGCTTGCCGCCGCAGTGCGGGCAGACAAAACCCTCGGGCAGCAGCTGCTCCGCCTCCAGCGTAAACCAGGCGTTGGAGCCCTGCTGGCCGAACAGCTCGGACACGCGCTCGATGGTCTCGGGCGTGCAGACCGGCTTGCCGCAGTCCTCGCAGTAGAACACGGGGATGGGCAGGCCCCAGTGGCGCTGGCGGGAGATGCACCAGTCGGCGCGCTCGCGGATCATCGACTCCATGCGCTCGCCGCCCCACTCGGGGTTCCACTTGACCTGGCGGGCAGCCGCCACAGCCTCGTCCTTAAAGGCCTCTACCGAGCAGAACCACTGGTCGGTGGCGCGGAAGATGATCGGGTTCTTGCAGCGCCAGCAATGGGGATAGGAGTGGGTGATATCCTCGGAATTCAGCAGCGCGCCGCAGGCGCGCAGGTCGGCCAGAATCGGCTCCTGGGCGCGGAACACGTGCAGGCCCTCATACTTGCCGGCATAGGCGTTGAACACGCCGCGGTCGTCCACATTGACCGGCATCTCGCGCGGGGCCGGCAGCTGCGGATAGCGCTGGCAGACCATAAAGTCGTCGGCGCCATAGGCCGGGGCCGTGTGGACGCAGCCGGTGCCGGCGTCCAGGGTGACGTGGTCGCCCAGGATAACCAGCGAGGTCTGATCCAGCAGCGGATGCTGGGCCTTCATCAGCTCGAACTCGCTGCCCTTCATAACGGCCAGCGTCTCCTCAATGCCCAGGCCCGCCTTTTCCAGCACAGGCGCGGCCAGCTCCTGCGCCATGATATACACCTCGCCGTTGGTGGCGCGCACCACGGCATAGTCGAGGTTGGCGTTGAGGCAGATGGCCAGGTTGCCCGGCAGGGTCCAGGTGGTGGTGGTCCAGATGACAAAATAGGTGTTGTCCAGCGGGGCGAGCTGGGCCAGCTTGCCGCCCAGGTCGTCCACCACACGGAACTTGACATAGATGGTGGTTACCGGGTCATCCTGATATTCAATCTCGGCCTCGGCCAGAGCCGTCTCGTCGCTGGGGCACCAGTAAACCGGCTTTTTGCCCTTGTAGATATAGCCCTTCTGATACATCTGGCCAAAGATCTTGACCTCCTCCGCCTCAAAGGCGGGGTCCATGGTCAGGTAGGGGTGATCCCAGTCGCCCAGCACGCCCAGGCGCTTGAACTGCGCGCGCTGCTTGTCCACAAAGTCGGCGGCAAAATCGCGGCAGGCGTTGCGGAAGTCGGGAATGGTCATCTCCTTGCGGTTGAGCTTCTGCTTTTTGATGATGGCCGATTCGATGGGCATGCCATGGTTGTCCCAGCCTGGGGTATAGGACACCAGGTAGCCGGTCATGCTCTTATAGCGGTTGATAAAGTCCTTCAGGCACTTGTTCAGCGCGGTGCCCATGTGAATGTAGCCGTTGGAGAACGGGGGGCCGTCGTGCAGGATAAACCGGGGCTTGCCCTCGTTCCGCTGCAGCATCTTGTGATAGAGATCCATGTCATACATGGCCTCCAGCATGGCCGGCTCGCGGTTGGGGAGGTTTGCCTTCATTGCAAACGAAGTGCTGGGCAGATTGGTAGTTACTTTATAATCCTGTGCCATGGTTGGGTTGTTCCCCTCTCAAGTGATAGTTCTCTGTTTCGTTGTCCGCGGCGGGGCGGGTCTGCTGGTCAACCTCCTCCAGCAGGCGGGCCGCAGCGCGGCTGACCCGTGCCGTGTCGGCCGCAGTCAGCGGCGCGGGCGGCTCGGGCAGGGGGGATGCGCTGGCATCCTCGTGTTCAAAATCGAAGGCCCGGCGGTCTGTGCGCAGCTCCTGCGCCGACATGGATTTAAGCAGGCGCAGGGTGGTCAGCTGCTGGGCCACGGTTTGCTCCATCAGGGCGATAAACTCGCCGGAGGCGCGGCGGGCGGCGTTCACGCGCGACTGCTCGGCCCGCAGCTGGGCCAGCAGATCGCCCAGGCGCTGGCGGGCGTTGGCCTCGGCCTCGGAAAGCATCCGGTCGCACTGGGCCTGGGTTTTGGCGCGCAGCGCCTCGGCCTCGCGCTGGGCACGGGCACGGGCGGCGTCCAGCGCGCTTTCCTTCAGCTGGTATTCGCGCAGGGCGTCGGCCAGCACGCGCAGCTTGCTTTTCAGGACGATGTTCTCCTCGTACAGCGTGACATAGTCCTCGCTGAGCGGCTGGAGAAACGCGTCAACCTGCTGCATGTTGTACCCGCCGAAGGCCGCACGGTCAAAGCTGGCCTTTTGCACATCCTGGGGCGTCAGCATGGTATCCGCTCCTTCAGGCCGGCCGGCTTAGAAATAGAGGCCGTTATTCTCCAGCTCGTCAATCAGGTCGCCCATAATGTCCACGTTGTACGGCGTGATGATATAGGTGCTGATGGCAACCTTTTTAATCTTGCCGTCCAGGGCATAGGCGCAGCCGGAAAGGAAGTCCACCAGACGGCGGGCCACATCCTTGTTGGTCGATTCGAGGTTGAGCACCACGGCGCGCTTGTCGCGCAGGTGCTCGGCAATCTCGGACACGTTGTCAAAGCGGTCGGGCTTGACCAGCACCACCTGCAGCTGCGCCGTGGTGTGGATGTTGACCACCTTGTTGCGGTCGGCCCCGGCAGCGGCGGCCCCGGCGGTGCGGCGGCCGGTGTTCTGGGCCGGCTCGTCCTGCTCGGCCGCGCGGGAGGTATTGCGGGCGGGGGCAGCGGTGCCCTCGTCAAACTCGTCAAAATCGTCGTCATCGTCCGCGTACGGTTTTGCCAGCTTTTTCAGTTCATCCATGAATCCCATATTGGTGTTCCTCCTGTACAATTGTCTCATTCATAAGTATGGCACGCGGGCCTCGGCTTCACGCACGGGGCCCGAAAATGGCAGAGCCAATCCGAACCAGCGTCGCCCCTTCTGCAATGGCGTCCGCAAAGTCGCCGCTCATGCCCATTGATAGGCAGTTCATAGATACATTATCGTACTTTTTTGCACTTATGTCAACAGACAATGCGTACATTTTGGCAAAAAATCGACGGTTGCTTCCGTTCGTTTCGCACACTGGCGGGATGGCCATCAGGCCGCAGAGCTGCAAAGAGGGGTAATTTCCCATTTCTGCCGAAAGCTCCATCGCTTCTTCGGGCCGCAGGCCGGACTTGCTGGACTCGCCGCCGATGTTCACCTCCAGCAGAATCTTCTGCCGCAGGCCCTGTCCGGCCGCCAGCCGGTCCAGCAGCTGCACCAGCGGGCGCGAATCCACCGAGTGGATCAGCCCCACCCGGCCCACCACCTGCCTGGCCTTGTTCTTCTGCAGGTGGCCGATCAGGTGGACCTCTGCCCCGGCATAGGCGTTCTGTGCCAGCTTGTCCGCCAGCTCCTGCACCCGGTTTTCGCCGCAGAGGGAAATGCCGGCCCCGATGGCCGCGCGGACATGGGCCGCATCGTTGGTCTTGGTGGCGGCCAGCAGGCGCACGTCCTCCGGGCGGCGGCCGGCGCGCAGCGCCGCCTCGTCCACCGCCGCGCGCACGCGGCGCACGTTGTCCCTCACCTGTTCCAGCGGGATCACGTCACTTCACCACCTTGCCGTCATAGAGATCGCGGGCCGAGACAATGATCTCGTCGCCGACCCAGAGGTTGTCGGTCGAGCTGCGGTCCTCCTCCACCACATAGGTCTCGCCGTTGTCATAGAGCAGCGTCACGGGCTTGAACACCGCGTTGGCTCCCTCGACGACATACACGCCGCCCTGTCCTGCCTCGTTGAGGCGGATGGCCTGCTTGGGCACACGGATGCCGTGATAGAGCCGCAGCACCAGCCCGGCCTCCGCCGTGCGCAGGTGGAGGATGTCCTGCAGATAGTCGTCGCAGGAGAGCACCACCAGGCACTGGCCGTCCTGCGGGGCGCTGACGCTCTCAACCGTCATGGGGATCATATTGTTCAGCGAGTGATTCAGGTCCAGCTGCACCGTTCCGGCCGTGGAGAGCGTGCCGGCATATTCCTCCGGCACCAGGGCCGCGGCATACCAGGTGATGCTGGTGGCCAGGCGGCCAATGGCGCGCGCAGAGGGGGAGACTGTCTGCCCGGTCAGGCGCGTAAAGCCGGCCGGGTCGGCCTGCAGCAGCGCATCAGGAGTGAGAACGGTCTCGTACCCGTCGCATTCGCCGCTGAACCAGCCCGTCTGCGTGACGGTAACCGCACTGGAGTTGGCGTTCACCTGCGCGGTCAGCGCGTTGATCTGCTGCTGCAGGGCGTCGATGTTGCTCTCCAGCAGCGACTGGTCCACCTCGGACGAGCTGCGGCGCAGCACCAGCGTCCGCAGCGAGGCGGCCTGATCCGCCGCAGCGGTCAGCTCGCCCGCCGCGCTGCATTCGTCCAGCGCCATAACGCCCTCGCTGATGCGCGCGTCAAGCTCCGCCACCGTGGACGAGTCCAGCTTGACCTGCTCGCCCTCGCGATAGGTATATTGCAGCTGATCCAGCCGCTGCTGCAGCTCTTCCAGCTCCTGCTGCTGCTCGCGCGCCTGCTCGGTGCGATAGCTGCGGGCCACCTCGCCCCCGGCGGCAATCTTGCTGCCGTCGGGGTGCGAAAGGGTGGTGATATACGCGTCGGTCAGCACCGGCGTCTCCTCCCGGGCCAGCCAGAGCGTGACGTTATAGCTCTCGCCGGCAGTGCAGGACACGGCCGTGGTCGTGGTCAGCGGGTCATAGATGGCCGCCACCACGCTGTAGCCCACATAGGCCACCACAGCCGCCAGAAAAATAAACAGAATCACCTTGGTGATCACGGTTCCCTGTTTCATGGGTGCGCTCCTTTGTCTGCGGGAGCGCACCCGGTCAGCCGGGCTGCTCCTCGCTCAGGGGGATGGGACGGATGGGCATAATGGTGGACACGGCGTGCTTGTACACCATCTCCTGCTTGCCCTCGGCGTCCAGGAGGATGACAAAGCTGTCATAGTCCACAATGGCACCGCGCATCTGAAAGCCGTTGACCATAAACACGGTCACCGGCATCCGCTCGCGGCGGCATTGAATCAAAAAGCGGTCCTGTAGGGTCTGTGTCTTCTGCATGGCTTGTTTCCCCTTTTCTGTATATTCGCGTGCGCAACGCACAGGAATATCATACCATGCAGGGGGTGGCAAAGGCTGTCGAAGCAGGGCAGTCAGGCCGTCTGCCGCAGCAGCGCCAGCGCCGTGGAAAGGATCTGCGCCTCGTCCAGCCCGTCGCGCAGAATCCACTGCACCGCTGGGTTGCGGCGAAACCAGGTGCGCTGCCGCTTGGCATAGCGGCGGGTCTGCTGCTGGATCAGGGCCACGGCCTCGTCCAGGGTCATCTCGCCCCGCAGCGCTGCCAGCGGCTCTTTATACCCGATGGCCTGCATCGCCGTGGCGCTGGCCGGAACGCCGCTTTGCAGCAGGCCGCGCACCTCGTCCAGCAGGCCGTCCGCCACCATCTGCTCCACCCGGCGGTCGATGCGCCCATAGAGCAGCGCCCGGTCGGCAAAATCCAGCCCCAGCCACGCGGCGTCATAGCGCGGGGGCTGCTGGCGGCTCAGCCGGTCGTGCTCGGTGATGGTCTGGCCCGTGCGGTGATAAATCTCCAGGGCGCGGATCATCCGCCGCCGGTCGCCGTCAGGCAGGCGGGCCTCGCTTTCGGGGTCCACGCAGCGCAGCTGCGCGCGCAGCTGCGCGGTGTCCAGTGCCTCCAGCGACTGGCGGTATCCGTCGGGCGCCTCGGGGGCAAATTCCCGCCCGGAGATCAGGCTGTCGAGATACAGCCCCGTGCCGCCGGCCAGGATGGCTGTCCGGCCCCGGGCCAGGATGTCGTCCACCACCAGGCCGGCCTGCTCGACATATTTCCCGGCGGAGAACGGCTCGCGCGGGTCACAGACCGACAGCATGTGGTGCCGCACGCCGCCCATCTCTTCCACGGTGGGCTTGGCGGTGCCGACGTCCATGCCCCGGTAGACCTGCATCGAGTCAGCCGAGACCACCTCGCCCCCCAGCGCCCGGGCCAGCCCCACGGCCAGCGCCGTTTTGCCGGAGGCCGTGGGGCCGACAACACAAATCACGCGCTTCACGCTTACGCCCTCCCGAACTGCCGCTCGATGGTCCCGCGCGAGAGCGAAATGCACACGGGGCGGCCATGGGGGCAGTATTTAATGTCGTCGCGGGTCATCACTTCCCGTGCCAGATGCTCCAACTCCTCGCGGCCGGAGACCGCTCCCGCCTTCACCGCTGCCTTGCAGGCCATGGTGTGCAGGGCAATGTCGCGCATGGCGGCGGGATCCGGCTCGTGCCCCTCCAGCAGATAGTCCGCCAGCTGGGCCACGCCGGCCAGCGCCTCGTCGGCGGTCAGCTCCGCCGGGATGCGCGTCAGCTCCGCGCCCCCGTCCCCGGCCTGCACGCCATAGCCAAAGGGCTCCAGCAGCGCCCGGCCATCGAGCACCGCCTCAGCCTCGGCCGCGCCCAGGGGCAGCGGCAGCGGCTCCAGCAGCGCCTGGCTCATCATGGGCGCCTGCCGGGCGCGCAGCGTCTCAAACAGAATCCGCTCGTGGGCAGCGTGCTTGTCGATGAGCAGCATGCCGTCCGGCTCCTCGATGACCAGATAGGTCTGCAGCACCTCGCCCACCAGGCGCCAGGTCTGCTCCGGCGGCAGGGCGTCCATCACCTGCTGGGCCGGTTCCTCGGCCGGGGCGGCAGGGTGTGCCGCCGCCGGCTGCTGCGGGGCAGACGGGGCCGCCGGCACGGGCGCCGGGGCCGCGGGCTGCTCGGGCTGCGGGGCGGCCCGGCTCTGCCGGGTCTGATAGGGCAGCGTCTGGCGGGAGGCCAGCACCGTCCCGGGGGCAAACACCTGCTTCTGTACCGCCGGAGAGGCGGCGGCCGGCGGCTTTTCCGCCAGCGAATGCGCCAGCGCACGATAGTCCTCGCTGCGCATGGTGCGGAAGAAGCCCTGCGCCGGTTTGGCCGTTGCTGCGGCCGCGCCGGAGCCGGCCGGGGCATGGGAAGCGACCGCAGCGCACTGCGGATCCGGCTTGTGCTCCGGCTGATCGTCGCCGGGACGGAAATAGGTGGTCTGGGCCTTCAGCCGGGCCTCGGGCCGGCCGGGCGTGCGGCTCAGCGCCGTCAGCACGCCGTAATACACCGCGTCAAACACCGCCTGCTCGGTCAGGAACTTCACCTCGGTCTTGGCCGGGTGGATGTTCACGTCCACCTGCTGCAGCGGCAGGTGCAGGTGCAGCACACAGCCGGGAAAGCGCCCGGCGGGCAGCTGGTTCTGATACGCCTGCTCCAGCGCAGCCATCATCAGCTTGGACCGCACATAGCGCCCGTTGACGAAAAAATGCTGGGCGTTGCGGTTGCCCCGGGTGGCGCTGGGCCGGGTAACATAGCCGCGGATGGCTGTCTCGCCCCAGCTGCCCTCCACAGGCACCATGTCCAGCGCCAGCTGCCGCCCCAGCACCGCATAGATGGCGCTGTACAGCTCGCCGTCGCCGGAGGTGGCCAGCAGCTCCTGCCCGTCGCGGAGAAAGCGATAGCGCACGGCGGGGTTGGCCAGCGCTTGGCGCTGCACCACCGCGTGAACCTGTGCGCCCTCGGCCGCGTCGCGCTTCATGAACTTCAGCCGCGCCGGGGTGTTGTAAAACAGGTCGCGCACGATGATCGTCGTGCCCTGGGAACAGGCGGCCTCCCCGCGGCGGGTGATGGTTCCCGCCTCGAGATGCAGCGAGGTGCCCTCGGCCCCGTCGCTGGTCAGCAGGTCCACATGGCTGACGGCGGCGATGGCCGCCAGTGCCTCGCCGCGAAAGCCCAGCGTGCCGATGGACGCCAGCTCCTCCTCGCTATGCAGCTTGGAGGTGGCATGGCGCAGAAAGGCCACCTCAGCGTCCGCCCGGGACATGCCACAGCCGTTGTCCGCCACGCGGATGAAGGACATGCCGCCGTTCTGAATCTCCACGGTGACGGCGGTCGCCCCGGCATCCACGGCGTTCTCCAGCAGCTCCTTCACCACCGAGGCAGGGCGCTCGACCACCTCGCCGGCGGCAATCAGGTTGGCCAGGTGGGCCGACAGGCGTTGAATGTTGGGCATGGCTTTCCTCCTTATCCAAGTCCGCCGAGCGCACTGAGCGCCCAGAGACTCATTCCGTTGAGCAGCATGTGCAGGGCGATGGGGCTCCAGATGGTGCCGCCGCGCTCATAGGCCGCCGCCAGCGCAATCGAGGCCGGGACATAGTCCAGCAGCGACAGCAGCAATGCCGGCAGCGACGCCGAGCCGACATATTCCCACAGGTGCAGTGCCGAGAACACCAGCGTGGACACCGCATAGGCCAGCATGCGGCTGCGGCGCGACAGCGGGCCAAAGATCAGCCCGCGGACCAGCACCTCCTCAACCAGCGGGCCGAGCAGAACGGCGCAGGCCGCCATCACCCGCCCCTGCTGCAGGATCATCGACGTGGTGTTTGCATCCGCCGGGTTGCTGTACTCGGGCAGGGCCGTGCTGAAGATCGCCAGCAGCAGGCTGCCGGCATAGTTGACGGCATAGCCGGTCAGCACGCCCAGCACCAGCCGCAGCAGCTGCGTCTGCCGCAGCGACTCGGCCAGAAAACGGCGGCAGCCGATGACCACAGCCAGAAAGTTCACATAGAAAAAGACCAGATTCAGGGTGTAGACGTCATACTCCCACCCACCCAGCGCAAACACCAGCTGGATCAGCAGCGGTGTGAGCAGCAGGTAGAACGGATAATAGGCCCAGGCGAAAATGGTTTCGCCCCGGGTCATGCGCACCCCCTGTGCCAGCGGGCAGTTTGTTTGCGGCATGGCGGTTCCTCCTCGGTGTTCAGCCCAGCATCCGCCTGAGCCGGTAAAGTTCGTTCAGCGCCTCGATGGGCGTCATGGTTTCCACGTTCAGCGCCCGCAGCTGGGCACTGACGCTCTCGGCCGCCGGGTCGCCCATGGCCAGCTGGCCCTCCGGCTCGGCCTGCCGGGGGGCGGGGGTCGCCGGCCCGGCGCTCTCCAGCTCGCGCAGCAACGCCCGCGCCCGGGTGATCACCGGCTGCGGCAGCCCCGCCAGCCGCGCCACCTCCACGCCCAGCGACTCGTCCGCCGCGCCGGGGACAATCTTGCGCAGGAAGACGATGTCGCCCCCCCGGCGCTTGACCGCAATGTTATAGTTGCGCACGCCCTCCAGGCTCTGCTCCAGGGCGGTCAGCTCGTGATAGTGGGTGGCAAAGAGCGTCTTGGCCCCCAGGCGCGCGGCGGCGTATTCCAGCACAGCCCGGGCGATGGCCATCCCGTCAAAGGTGGAGGTGCCGCGGCCGATCTCATCGAGGATCAGCAGGCTGCGCGGTGTGGCGTGGGCCAGGATCTCAGCCACCTCGGTCATCTCCACCATAAAGGTGGACTGGCCTGCCGTCAGGTCGTCCGAGGCGCCAATGCGCGTGAAGATCCGGTCAACCACGCCAATCCGGGCCGCGCCGGCCGGGACGAACGAGCCGATCTGCGCCATGAGCACAATCAGCGCCACCTGGCGCATATACGTGGATTTGCCGGCCATGTTCGGGCCGGTGATGATGGCCACGCGGCTCTGCTGGCCCAGGGCCGTGTCGTTGGGGACAAACAGGCTCTCGCGCAGCATCCGCTCGACCACCGGGTGGCGGCCCGCCGTGATGGAAATCTCGCCAGAGAGGTCCACCTCCGGCCGGACATAGCCGCTGCGCACCGCTGCGGCGGCAAAGCAGGCCAGCACGTCCGCCTGCGCTACGGCCGCCGCCGTGGCCTGAATCCGGGGCCACTGCTCCACGGCCCACTGCCGCAGCTGGCAGAACAGGTCGTATTCCAGTGAGACAATCTGCTCGCGGGCGGTGAGCACGGTGTTTTCCAGTTCCTTCAGCTCGGGGGTGAAATAGCGCTCGCCGGTGGTGGTGGTCTGCTTGCGGATATAGTTGTCGGGCACCGGCCCGGTGTACGAGCGCGGCACCTCGATGTAATAGCCATAGACCCGGTTGGCCCGCACGCGCAGGGTGCGGATGCCGGTCTTCTCCCGCTCCTCGGCCTCCATCTTTTCCAGCAGGCTGCCGCCGCCGTCGCGGATCTCGCGCAGGCGATCCAACTCGGGGCTGAAGCCCGGGGCAATCATTCCGCCCTCGCGGAGAATGGCGGGCGGGTTGTCGGCAATGGCGCGCTCAAGCTGCTCGCGCACGTCATCCAGCGGGTCAAGCTGCTCCAGCAGACTTTGCAGCAGGGGGGCCTGCGTCTGCGCCAGCTGGCTGCGGATGGCCGGCAGCACCGCCGCGCCCGCCGCCAGCTGGGCCAGGTCCTTGGCCGAGGCCGTGCCGGCCGACAGGCGGCTCATCACGCGCTCGAAGTCGGTCATGCCGTCCAGCTGTGCCCGCAGCTCCTCGCGGACAACGGTGCTGCGCACCAGCTCCTCCACCGCGTCCTGCCGCATGGCGATCTGCCGGGGATTCAGCAGCGGCTTTTCCAGCCATGAGCGCAGCATCCGCCCGCCCATGGCCGTCTGCGTCTGATCCAGCACCCAGAGCAGGCTGCCGCGCTTTTCCTTGTTGCGCAGGGTCTCGGTCAGCTCCAGGTTGCGCCGGGCGGTGATGTCCAGCTCCATAAACTGGCCCGAGACATAGTATTGCAGCTGGCGGATGTGCCCCAGGTCCGACTTGGACAGCGCCTTCAGCCGCTGCAGCAGCCCGCCCACAGCCTGCAGCACCCGGCCCTCGCGCTCGGCCTCGCCCAGGGCAGCAAACTGCGCCCGGCAGACGGCAGTGCAGCGGTCAAGGTCAAACAGCGTCTCGTCACCAGTCTCGCGCGCAGCGTGCAGCCGCTCGGCCAGCAGCTGATCCAGCGCAGCGCAGTCCAGCGCCGTGCCGCCCAGCAGCACCTCCCGCGGCTCGAACCGGGCCAGCTCGTTGCAGGCCTTTTCCAGGTCGGCCGCCGCAGCATAGCACTCGCCGGTGGAAATGTCGGCAAAGGCCAGGCCAAAGCCGCTCCCAGCCCCATAAACACAGGCAAAATAGTTGTTGCGCCGCTCCTCCAGCATGCTCGACTCGGTCACGGTGCCGGGGGTCACCACGCGGGTAATCTCGCGCCGCACCAGTCCCTTGGCCTGGGCTGGGTCCTCTGTCTGCTCGCAGATGGCAACCTTATAGCCCTTCTGCACCAGCCGGGCCAGATAGCCCTCCACCGAGTGATAGGGCACACCGCACATGGGCACCCGCTCGTCCGGGTTGGGGTTGTTGCGGTCGCGGGTGGTCAGCGTCAGGTCCAGCTCCTTGGAGGCCAGCTTGGCGTCGTCCATGAACATCTCATAGAAGTCGCCCAGCCGGAAGAAAAGGATGCAGTCGGGGTTTTCCGCCTTGGTGCGGAGATACTGCTGCATCATGGGGGTCAGTTCCGCCATGGAGACACCGTCCTTCTCTCTTTCATTGTTTATCTCGTTTATCGTCTGTCCTGTCCGCCGCCCGGTCAGTCGGCCAGCCGCCCGCTCAGCGACCAGGTGCCGCTGGCCGTGATGGTCACGGGGCGGAAGCTGCCCACCAATGCCGCATCGCCCGGCAGGCGCACCAGGCGATTGCCGTCGGTGCGGGCCGTGAGCAGGCTGGGGTCCTGCTCGTCCACGCCGTCGATGAGACAGCGGAGCGTCTGTCCCACATAGGCCGCGTGGCGCTCGTCGCTGATGCGGTTCTGCGCCGCCACCAGCCGGTCAAAGTTGCGCTGCTTCTGCTCACGGGGGACGGGGTCGGGCATGTTCGCCGCGGGCGTTCCCGCGCGGGGGGAGTAGATAAACGTAAACAGCGCGTCAAAGCGCACCCGCTCGATCAGGCGCAGGGTGTCTTCAAACTCGTCGTCGGTTTCGCCGGGGAATCCCACAATCACATCGGAGGTAAGCACAATGTCCGGCATCACACTGCGGGCATAGTCCACCAGCTGCAGATACTGCGCGGCGGTATAGCGCCGGTTCATCACCCTGAGCACCCGGTCGTTGCCGGCCTGGAAGGGCAGGTGGATCACCCGGGCAATCTTGGGATAGGCCGCCATGGTGTCAAACAGCTTTTTCGAGGCGTCCTTGGGGTGGCTGGTCATAAAGCGGAGGATAAACTCGCCCTCCAGGCTGGCCAGCTGGGCCAGCAGGTCGGCAAAATCCACGCCGCAGTCCAGATCCTTGCCATAGGAGTTGACGTTCTGCCCCAGCAGGGTGATGTCGCGATAGCCCTGGGCAATCAGCTCGCGCGCCTCGTCCAGAATCGCCTCGGGCCGGCGGCTGCGCTCGCGCCCGCGCACATAGGGCACAATGCAGTAGCTGCAGAAGTTGTTGCAGCCATACATCACCGACAGCCAGGCCTTCAGCCCGCTGCCGCGCACCACAGGCAGCCCCTCGGCCACATTGCCGTCCGACGGCTCGGTGGCAAACACGCGCTTGCCGGTGAGCAGCGCCTGACGCAGCAGCTCGGGAAAGCGCCAGATCTCGTGGGAGGTGAACACCACCCGCACGTGGGGAAAGCTCTTTTTCAGCCGCTCGACCACCTCGGGCTGGCCGGCCATGCAGCCGCACAGGCAGATAATCTGCCCCGGATGGCGGCGATAGCCGTGAACCAGCGCGCCGATGTTGCCGAACACCCGCTGGTTGGCATGCTCGCGCACGGCGCAGGTGTTGATGACGATCACGTCCGCGTCCTCGCTGCGGTCGGTCATGCCATAGCCGCACTGCGCCAGCAGGCCGCGGATGCGCTCGGAGTCGTTTTCGTTCTGCTGGCAGCCATAGGTGTCTACCCAGGCCAGCGGCTCCTGCCGCCGCGACTGCCAATAGGATTGAATCTGCTGACAAATCTCCCGCTGCGCCCGCAGCGCCTCCTGGGAGATGGTAACGGTATGCGCCATGAAATCCTCCGCCCGGCCCGCCGAAAGCGGGCCATAAATAATATAGTATTATAGCAGTTTCCGCCTGCCTTTGCAAGACGCGGCACAGAAAGTCGCCCCGCGGCAAAAAAAGGGCTTGCTTTTTTTTAAATCCGTGCTATAATACACAAGCACGGGAACGTAGCTCAGCAGGGAGAGCGCTTCCTTCACACGGAAGAGGTCATCGGTTCGAGCCCGGTCGCTCCCACCAAAAAGCGCCTCAGGAAACCATAGTTTCCTGAGGCGCTTCTTTTTTGCCCCGCAGCGCGCTGCGGGGCAGT
>CACXCV010000093.1 GCA_902766215.1 Oscillospiraceae bacterium | reverse complement strand
GTCGCATAGCCCAGGTAGCGGGTGAACTGGTAGAGCATGCTCACCATCACCTCGCGCGTGAGCATGCCGTTGGGGTCAAAGGTCTTCGGCCCGGTTCCGGCGGCAATTCCGCTGCCCGCCGCCCAGTTGACCGCCGCGGCATACCACGCCCCGCCGGCCACATCGGAAAAGCCCGCCGCCGGCGCCGCCGGCTTGTCCGCCATCCGGTGCAGCACCGTGGCCATCATCGCGCGGCTGGTGGCCGCATTGGGCGAAAACTGCGCGTCGCCGGTGCCCTTCATCGTGCCGGTCTGCACCGCGCGGAGCACCGCATCATAATACCAGTCGCCGGACTGCACGTCGGCAAAGGAAAAAATCTGAAACGTGGCGATGGCGCTGCCGGTATAGCTGCCGATGCCCGTCACTGTCACGGTTGCCGTACCCGGGGCGCTGTTGCCGGCATAGGCCGCCACATAGTCCACGCCCTCGGTCACAAGCCCGCCGCCTGCCTGCCAATCGACATAGCTCTCCGATACAAAGCCGCGCTGCCCCTGCCATTCCACCGCCAGCCAGCTGGTGCCGCCGATCACCGCCCGGTCGATCACAGAGAGCTGCTCGCCGTTTTTCATGGTGGCCACGGGCGCCAGGTCCGTGCTGGGCCAGGCGCGCAGGTTCAGCAGGTCAATGTTTACCACGCCCGTCGTACCGGCCGGGCTGGCGGAGGCCACCTTCAGCGCCGTCCGGGTGTCCGGGCCGGCAAACAGCGTGTCCGGGGCCGAGACAATCATCAGCGGCGGCAGCTCGCCGCTCCGCTGTCCGGTTACCGTCACGGTACACGCCGCCCACAGGCCGCTGGCCGTCTCGGCCCACACCTGCACCGTCCCGGCGCGGAAGCCGGTCACCCGGCCCGACAGCTTGTCCACATAGGCAATGGTCGGGTCCTCGCTGTAATAGCGCAGGCTGTCTACACAGCCTGCCGGCCACAGCGACGCGCTGATCGCGGCGCTTTCCCCGGCCTGTACCGTCAGCGCCGCCTCGTCCATGGTCAGGTCCTCGGCCCACTGGGTCCAGCGATCCGGCCCCGCGGCATACCAGTAGTTGCAGTCCACCGCGCCGGCAAAGCCGGCGACGGCGCCGCTGCTGGTGTACTGCCAATATGTATACTCGCCAGCATAGGCCGTCTCATCGGTATAGTTGGCCAGCCAGACCGGCGCGGTCAGCCCCGCGGCATACATCTTTTCACCCAGCATCACAGAGTTGGCATAGACGCACGGCTCCAGCCCGGCGCTGCGGATCACCTCGCAGAAGGCGTTGCAGATGTCGGTGGCCGCGCTGGGCGAGAGCTTTGCGTTGTACAGCCGCCCGGTATATCCGCCCGACTCGGCATATTCAAAGTCGATCACCACCGGCAGGGTCAGCTGCTGGGCATAGCTCCCCAGCAGCTCCAGGGCGTAATACGCCTCCTCGCGTGCCTCTGCCACTGTGGTGGCCTGGGAGTAGAGATAGGCCCCCACATCCAGCCCGGCGTCCAGCGCCCCGGCCAGGTTGTCGCGGTAGCGGCTGTCCGGGTTCAGCCCGCCGGAGGTATAGCCGCGATAGCCCACGCGGACAAAGGCAAAGTCTGCCTGCCCGCTGGCCGCCACGGCCCGCCAGTCAATCGCGCCGTTGTGCTCGGACACGTCCACGCCGTGCCGGATGGTATAGCCATCATAGCGCGGATTCTGCACCGAGCCATAGCTCCGCACCGCGCCGGCAGAAACCGTACACAGCGCCAGGAGCAGCAGCAGCAGCGGCAGAGCGCGCACAATCCATCGTTTCATCCCGGAATTCCCCCTCTGGTATCACAATCATCCATGAGTCAGACGCATCCGCCCGGCGGAAGGTTCCTCAAATAATGTCGAATTGTAACCATTATAGCAAATCCGTGTCGAGGACGCAAGTGGAATCCCGTGCCAGCCCCGGTTGGGGAGAGAAAACAGTTGCTTTTTTCCCGCGGTTGTGTATAATATAAGATGCTTTGCCCAGTGTGACTGCGGCAAGGCCGCACTAGTCGGGGAGATAGCGGTGCCCTGTTGCCTGCAATCCGCTACAGCAGGGATGAATTCCCGCCCGAGGAGCGCGCCTGTGTTGTCTGCCCACTGTGAGCAGCGATGATGAGACGGTCTTGCGCAACGGAAACCCGCGAACCATGTCAGGCGGGGAACCGAGCAGCATTAAACGGGAGCTTCCGTGTGCCGCGAGGCAGCCGCCTTTGAGCCAGCTGCATTGGTTCCGGATATAGGTTCGTTTTCAATGGCGGGTGTGCGGTCTTGCCGTGGTCACACGGCTTTTTTATCTGTCCAGGGGGGATTGGGATGTATCAGGCGCTGTACCGGACCTATCGCCCGGCCAGCTTTGACGACGTGGTCGGCCAGCGGGCCGTGACCGAAACGCTGCGCCGCCAGGTGGCCGAGGGGCGGCTGAGCCACGCCTATCTCTTCACCGGCACCCGCGGCACCGGCAAAACCACCT
Source organism: Oscillospiraceae bacterium (assembly GCA_902766215.1). Classification (GTDB taxonomy): domain Bacteria; phylum Bacillota; class Clostridia; order Oscillospirales; family Oscillospiraceae; genus RUG11142. The sequence continues at coordinate 3,406 of CACXCV010000093.1, read as the reverse complement.
GCGCCCGCATCCTGGCCAAGGCCGTCAACTGCCAGCATCCCGTGGACGGCAACCCCTGCAACGCCTGCCCCGCCTGCCGCGGCATCGACGAGGGCACCATTCTTGACGTGCTGGAGATCGACGCCGCGTCCAACTCCGGCGTGGATCACATCCGTTCGCTGCGCGAGGACGCGGTCTATGCCCCGGCAGAGGTCAAGCGCCGGGTGTTCATCATCGACGAGGTGCACATGCTCTCCACCGCCGCCTTCAACGCGCTGCTGAAGATCATCGAAGAGCCGCCGGAGCACCTGATGTTCATTCTGGCCACCACCGAGCTGCAAAAGGTGCCGGCCACCATTCTTTCCCGCTGCCAGCGCTACAGCTTTCGCCGGCTGCAAAGCAGCGACATCGAGGCGCGGCTGAAATACGTCGCCCTGCAGGAGCATCTGTCCCTGGCCGACGACGCGGCCCGGCTGCTGGCTCAGCTGGCCGACGGCGGCATGCGCGACGCACTGAACCTGCTGGACCAGTGCGCCGGCGTGTCCGACCGGCTGACGGCCGAGTCGGTGTATGCCGCCCTGGGTCTGGCCGGTGAGCAGCGCAGCGCCGCCATTCTCCGTGCGGCAGCCGATCACGACGCCGCCGCCGCGCTGACCATGCTGTCCGACCTCTACAGCGCGGGCAAGGATCTGGCCGCACTGCTGTCCGAGCTGACCAGCCTGTCCCGCGACCTGCTGATCCGCCGCACCATCCCCGGCGCGTCGTCGCTGCTGTCGGGCCTGTGCAGCGAGAGCGAGGCCGCCGCCCTGGCCGCGCGGTTCACCCCGGCGGAGCTGCTGCGCATCACCTCGCTGCTGCAGCAGACGGCCTCTGGCTTTGCCCGCAGCGCCAACCGCCGCATCGACGCCGAGCTGTGCCTGCTGCGGATGTGCGACCCGTCGCTTTCGCTGGAAGCCGAGGCGCTGGACGCCCGCCTGTCCCGGGTGGAGGAGCAGCTGCGCAGCGGTGTGGTTCCGGCCGCGCAGTCCGCGGCGCCAGCCCTGCCCGCTCCCGCCGGGGACACGCCCCCCTGGGATGACGACGGCCCGCCCCCCATCTGGGAGCAGGAGCCGCCTCCCCCGCCGGATGACCGCTATGCCCCCCCGCCCGAGCCGCCGGCTCCCGCGGCCAGCCCGGCGTCCGGCTCGCTGCCGGTGGGCTTCTGGGCCGATTTCATCGCGGCCGTCCGTCCCGCCCTGTCGCCCATGGTGCGCGGCTTTTTCGCCGCCAGCGGCCCGGTCACAGCCGAGCTGGAGGGCGACACGCTCACGCTGTTCTGCGCCTCGGACATGGTCAAGCGCATGGTCGACCGGCCCGAGGTCTGCGCCCTTGCCGGGCAGAAGGCCGGCGCCCTGCTGGGCAGGCCGGTGCAGGCGCGGGTAGCGCTGGCCGGCGCCGGGTCAAAAAGCGATGCCTTCGGCCAGCTGATCAGCCGTGCCAGGGGCCTGGACAACGTCACCGTCAAGTAACGCGTGATATCACGATATAATATATTATAATGTATCTCACCCAAACAGAAAGGACGAACAAAACATGGCAAAGGGTTTTCGCGGCGCCAGCCCCATGGGCGGCGGCATCAACATGAACATGATCAAGCAGGCGCAGAAGATGCAGCAGGATATGCTGAAGATGCAGCAGGAGCTGGAGGAGAAGGAATTCTCCGCCAAGGCCGGCGGTGGCGTGGTCGAAGCGGTGGTCAGCGGCAAGCGCGAGCTGCTGCGCGTAACCATCGCCCCTGAAGCAGTCGATCCCGACGATGTGGAGATGCTGCAGGATCTGGTAGTCGCCGCCGTCAACGAGGCACTGCGCGCAGCTGAGGACGCGGCCAACACCAACATGAGCAAGCTCACCGGCGGCCTGAATCTGGGCGGTCTGCTCTGATGCAGTACCTTCCGGCGTCACTGGAGCGCCTGCAGGAGCAGTTTGCCCGCCTGCCCGGCATCGGCATGAAAACCGCCCAGCGGCTGGCCTTTGCCGTGCTGTCCATGCCCGCCGAGGAGGCTGAGGGCTTTGCCAGCGCCATCACCGAAGCCAAGCGTACCGTTCACACCTGCCCCGTGTGTCAGAATCTCACCGACCAGCCGCTGTGCTCCATCTGCGCCGATCCGGAGCGCGACGCCTCCACCATCTGCGTAGTGGCCGAGCCGCGGGATGTCATCGCCATGGAGCGCGCACGGGAGTATCAGGGCCGCTATCACGTGCTGCACGGCGTCATCTCGCCGCTGAACCACGTCGGTCCCGACGACATCAAGATCCGTGAGCTGCTCACCCGGGTGGGCGAGGGCGGCGTGGCCGAGGTCATCATGGCCACCAACCCCGACACCGAGGGCGAGGCCACGGCCATGTATCTGTCCCGGCTGCTGCGGCCGCTGGGCGTGCGCGTCACGCGCCTGGCCTATGGCGTGCCCGTGGGCAGCCAACTGGAATATGCCGACGAGATCACCCTCCTGCGCGCCCTGGAGGGCCGCACCGAGCTGTAAGGCCGCAGACATAGCAAGCGCCCTGGGACAGCCGCCGCCATGGCCGCTGTCCCGGGGCGCTCTTTTTTTATTCCTGCGCCGCCCAAAAGGCCTCGATTGCCGCGCGGTCAGCCGCCACGCTGCCCTGGGTGAAAAACGGCTTGCCTCCGCCGCGCCCCTGCAGCGCAGCGTTCCACGCGCGCGTCAGCGCCCGCAGGTCGCCCCCGGTCTGACCCAGGCAGTATTTATACCCGCCGTCCCCGCCGGAGCACACCGCCACCAGCCCGGACGTGCGCTCCATCACCGCCGCCGCCAGGCGGCGTACGCCGTCGCTGTCCAGCCCCGGCTCGAAGTGCAGCACCCGCGCCGCTCCGGCATATTGCGCCGCAATGGCGGCAAACACGCGGTTTTCCAGCCCGGTCACGCGATAGCTCAGCGCAGCGTTCTCCTGCTGCATGCGCTCCACCGCCGCCGCCGTCTCCATGGGCTTGGCCGACAGGCGCTGCGACACGCGGGTGTTCTGCCCGGCAAGGGCGATGTCGTGGGCCAGCGCCCGGCCGCCGCAGAGCATCTCAATCCGCACGCCCTCGCGGAACTTCTGGCACGAGAGCAGCCGCACCAGGCCAATCTCCCCCGTGCGGCGCACATGCGTGCCGCAGCAGGCACAGCAGTCCGCCCCCGGAAAGGTGACGATCCGCACCGCGCCGGTCAGCGCCTTCTTGCTGCGATAGGGCAGCACGGCCAGTTCTTCCGCCGTGGGCCACGAAACCAGCACCGGCTCGTCGCGCCAGAGATAGGCGTTGGCCTGCGCCTCGATGCCGCGCAGGGCCGCCTCGTCCAGTTCGCCGGACAGGTCGATGGTAATCGTCTCGGCCCCCATGTGAAAGCCCACGTTTTCATAGCCGTAGCGGGCGTGGATCAGCCCGGAG
>CACXCV010000092.1 GCA_902766215.1 Oscillospiraceae bacterium | reverse complement strand
TGCCGGGACACGTCATAGTCCGCGCCGCGGTGCGCTTTGCGCATATAGTGCAGGTTGTCAAAGGCATAGTCCACGTCCACGCCGTGGGAGCAGCCCAGCGGGTCTTCCGGCCGGGGCTGATCCATGCAATAGCCGTACATCGCCGGGAAGCCGCCGCAGTGGTCGGCCCAGGCGCACCAGGTTTCGGCCCCGATGGCCTGCCCGGCATAGGTGGCGTTTTTCCGAACCTGCTCCATGTCGCCGCAGGCGAAATCGACTGCTTTCAGATAGGCGTCGGCCTGGTCGCCATAGGTGCGGCGGGCGTTGGCCTCAAACTCGTCCAGTGTCTGCTCTTTTGGCACCACCAGCATGTCATGCAGCGAGTGTCCGGCGATGATCGGAATCTTTTTCTGGCGGCGCTTGAGGATGGACAGCGCCGAAGGCTCGGTGACAAAGTCGCCGTCCACGCACATACTCCAACGGAACGAGCGCATGGGGAGCGGTCCGCCCGCGCCCTCAAACAGCGGCGGGCGCTGCATGCAGAATTCGCGCGATTTGGCCAGAATCGTCTCACCATCCAGCTTGCGGACCTCGTCCAGGCAGCTGCAGCCCAGGAAGGTCTGAAAGTCCAGACCGGCCTGCTCCATCTCAGCCAGCGAGGCCGACTGGATCGGCCGGGCGCCGCTGATGCCGCCGCCGCTCATAACCACGGCCTTGTGGAACAGCCCCTCGGTCTTGGGCGAGAGAATCTGCGAGGTGACGCTGCCGGCTCCGGCGGAGTGGCCGAACAGGGTGACGTTGTCGGGGTCGCCGCCGAAGGCAGCAATGTTGCGCTGCACCCAGGCCAGAGCAGCTGCCTGATCCAGCAGGCCAAAGTTGGTGCAGCCGTCTGCCCGGTGCTGGGCGGTGATCTCCGGGTGGGCAAACATGCCGAAGATGTCCAGCCGGTAGTTCATGCTGACAAATACTACGCCGCGGCTGGCAAACCTGGTGCCCTCGAACACGGGCTGATAGCTGTCGCCGGCCACATAGCCGCCGCCATAGATCCACACCATGACGGGAAGCTTCTCGTCCGGGGTTTTTGCGGGCGTCCAGACGTTCAGATACAGGCAGTCCTCCTGCACCGGGATTTCGTTATAGCCCCAGTCGCGGGGATCCGGGCGGCCCTGGTTGCGCATGGGCACTGCCGCCGGCTCCAGACAGTCGCGGACGCCGACCCAGGGGACGACGGGCTGCGGCGCGCGCCAGCGCAGCGCGCCAACGGGGGGCTGGGCATAGGGGATGCCGCGGAACATGGTGACGTTGAGGTCACTGGACGTCACGCCGCGAATCTCGCCGGAATCAATGAGGGTTAGCTTGATCATAAAAAGCTTTCCTTTCTTTTTGGCTGCCCCAACGGCAGTGTGGTTGACCCATCTGCCGCTGGCTATTTTCAGCGGCGGCGCGCTTTAATTAAATTGCTCTCTCCATTTGCGGACAAGGAAGTGGAGCAGCTGGTTCTGATCGTCTACATAGGGAACCACCTTGTCGCCGAAGCGGACGGCGTTCTCCTCACTGCCGGTCATGGGCTTCCATTCGGGCATGGGCGTGCCGTCGGCATCCAGGCCGTTGGGGTCGCCGCTGCGGATGAAGTTGGCCCAGTAGTTGCACATCTGGCGGGCCAGATCATAGTGCTTGCCGACAAACGGGCGCCAGCACTTGGCCAGTGTTTCAAAGAAGAACCACAGGTCGCTGGAGTGGAAGGTGCCGGCATTGTCCCAGCCCGGCATCTCGGGGTCGAACATGTAGTAGTACAGCGGATATTCTGCGCCCACGGCCTCTTCGCTCTGCTTCATGGCGCGGGCAGCCACCTCGACGTTGTTGATCTTGGTCATCTCCATGGCCCGGTTAAAATCCTCGCCGACAATGGCCATGTATTCCTCGGCGGCCGCGTCGCCGAAGGTCCTGGTGATGAACGCCCTGAACTCGTCCATATTGGCGGCGGGGACGGCGGGACCGGTTTCATTGCTGGTACAGCCGACCATGATGGGGCCGGGCAGACGACGGCCGGTGATCAGGCACGCATCATATTCCTCGGTGAGGAACCGGCCGTCGATCACCGTGTTCCACATGCCTTTGAATTTCTGCAGCTGATCACGGAGGTAGAATGCGTCCAGTGCGCGGGCCTCCTCCAGTGTCTTGACGCCCAGGAAGTCAAAGAAGCGCTTGCCGGTTTCCAGCGCCTGGTCCAGCGACTGGATAAAGCGGAATGTGTGATAGACATCGCAGGCCATGCCGCTCATGATAATGCCCTTCTGGAACAGGCCCTCGTTCTGCGGGGAGGCAAAGTGCGCGCAGACGCTGATGCCGCCGGCAGACTGGCCGCCGATGGTGATGTTGTCGGGGTCGCCGCCAAAGGCCGCAATGTTCCGCTTGACCCAGCGGACGCCATAGGACTGATCCAGGTGGCCAAAGTTGGTGGGTGCGTCGGGCTGCTCCTTCAGAAGCTGCGGGTGGCACAGAAAGCCGAAGACGTTGAGACGATAGTTGACCGACACGACAATCACGCCGCGGCGGGCAATGCGCTCGCCGTCAAATTCCATCTCGGCGGTGTTGCCCACGACCAGACCGCCGCCAAAGAACCACACCAGCACCGGCAGCTTTTCATCGGCAGATTTGGCAGGGGTCCAGATGTTCAGGTAGAGACAATCCTCGCTCATGGGAATGTCGGGGTCCACGTTCCACTCGCGGGAATACAGGTTGTCCGGATCCAGACCAGGCACGTCTTGCACGGAAATGGGGGCAAAGGTATAGCATTCGCGCACGCCCTCCCAGTCGGCGGCGGGCTGCGGCGCGCGCCAGCGGTTTTCACCCACCGGGGGCGCGGCGAACGGAACACCCTTAAAGGCGGTGATGCGGGGATCGGCCGCGGGGATACCAGCAACCCAGCCGTTTTCTGTTTTTGCTTTTCTGATCATGATGGTTCTCCTTTCGCTGCGGTGATGCGGCAATGCGGTGTTATCCGGTGTATGGTTTCGGACTGCAAGAGATTATACCGGTGCATCCTCCGGTTCGGGACCATAGGGGATGGAGTATTCGCCGGTAAAGCCAAACTTGCCGCGGCCTGCCACCGCGCCGATGGTATAGCTGCCCAGCTGGCCGTCTCCGCCCATGCCGAAGAACGAGCCGACGTCGCGCAGGCGATCCAGGTCAATCAGCAGCGTGACGCCCGAGCCGCCATCCTCGGCAAAGGCGGCGATGTAAAGCCCGTCACGCACCTTGGCATAGGCGGCGGGCAGGGTTTTGCGGAACAGATACTCGTCCTCGTTGTCGGTGGGGGCGCCGGGACTGGTCATGCAATCAGGCGTGAGATAGCAGTGGCGGATGATGAAATCATCGGAATACTTCCAGTCGAGAATCGCGCCGCACAGCTCGGTGGTAAAGCCGTGACGCGCCGCTTTGGGCGTGCCGTACCAGCCGAATACCAGCTGGGGCATGACGTTCTTGTCGCAGTCGTCCGCGCGGCCAAATTCCTGATCCGACCAGGTGACCAGCTCACGCTCGGTGTCGATGATCAGTGTCAGGCCCGGGAAGGGAAGGGTGCGCCGGCGGATGTGATGCACCAGAAACACACCTTTGACGGTGGATTCCAGCGCCTCGTAATATTCGTCGAAAAAGGACTCGCCGTCCTCGCTCCACTCCAGCGTGTGCACATCGGAAAAGCGGTAGTGCAGCGTGCGGCCGTTGTCAAAGTGAAACGTATAGGATTTTCCGACGAAATATTCGGTAAACGGCGGGCGGAAATGGCTGATCAGCCAGCTCTCTCTGGCCTTGACCAGGTCGGTGGTCCGGCACATTTCCTTCAGCTCCTGATAGGTGAACACGGGCTTATAGGGACGAAACGGATCTGCCAAAATCAACAACTCCTTTCGTCGTTATTCCACGGTATAGCGGCCGATGAAGCCCAGCTGCGCGTAGGCGCCCCTGGCGCCGAAGGTGCACGAGCAGAACCGGTCGGTGGAGTCGATGCCGAACAGGGCGCCGACGGCGCGCATGTTTTGCAGGTCCATCAGCATGGTGACCTCCATGCCGGAGCCATAAGGCGCATAGAAGGACATGGCAATCAGGCTGTCGGTGATGCGGATGTATCGGGTGGGGTTAAAGGTGGAGAAATAGTCCTTCCAGCCGGGCAGCGCAGCGGGGGCGGGGCTGACGAAGGCACAGCACTGGATGTTGACATAGGCCATGTGGATGATGGCCTCGTCGGCAAACTTCCAGTCGATGACTTTTCCAACCAGGTCTTCCGTTATGGCGTGGAGCTGGGCAGGCTTCTCGCCCCACCAGCCATAGTGGACGGTGCGGTTGACGTCGCGAGTTGCGCTCTTTTTGCCGATTCGGTCATAGATCAGCGTGGCGCGGCGGGTGTTGGTGTCCAGAATCAACGTGGCAGCCTCAAAGGGGTTGACGTGGGTGCGCAGGTGGTGCAGCAGAAACACGCCGGGCTGGGTGGATTCGAGACACTCGGCATACTCCTCGTGCCATTCGCCGCCGTCCTGCTGCCAGCTGACGCTCTGTGCGCCGATCTGATAGTCCAGCTGCAGGCCGTCCTCAAAGGTGAGCGCCAGCGCGGCGCCGGCCAGCGCCTTCGACAGGGCGGGGCGCAGCGGGCTGACGATGGGGTTGGAGCGGTAGCTGGCGACGGTGGCGTCGAAGCAGAGCTTTTGAATGTCTTTGATGGTCAGAGCCGTAATACGTCTTGCAGGCATTGCGTAAATCCCCCTTTTCTATTCACTCGGCGGAAGTCGGATGGGCATAGCCTTCGTCAATCTTCAGGCCGTCGCCGCCGATGCCGCCATGGGCAGTAATCGTCTCAGAGCTGAGCGTGCCTCCGTGAGTCAGGCCGAAGAAACAGCCAATGTCATGCACGCTCTTCAGGTCGATCAGCAGCACGGCGGAGCAGTTGCCCGGCTCGGTGAAGGAGGTGAGCAGCAGCTTGTCTCGGATCTTTGCGTTGAACGCCGGAAGAAACCGCCGGCCGACAAAGCTCTCGTCATTTTCGTCATAGTCCTTCTCCGGCAGATGCGGGCTGATGGTCAGCGTGGGGGAGACATAGGAGTGACGGATGGAGAAATTCTCGTTGTATTCCCAGTCGATGGAGGTGCCCACCAGGTCGTTGGAGAAGTGGTGGCGCTCGCCCTCGTGGGTGCCAAAGCCCTCGATTTCGCCAAAGTGGGGGAACGAGCGGGCAAATTTCTCATCAAAGGCAGCGCCGATCT
>CACXCV010000091.1 GCA_902766215.1 Oscillospiraceae bacterium | reverse complement strand
CATCGTGAAGGGCAACGAGGCCATCATCGTCCTGGACAAGACCCCCTTCTACGCCGAGATGGGCGGCCAGGTGGCCGACCACGGCACAATTTTCACCGACGGCGGCCTGCGCATTGAAATTACTGACGTGCAGAAGACCAAGGACGGCAAGATCATGCACATGGGCGAGATTCTCCACGGCCAGGTGGCGGTGGACGAGTTGGTCAGCGCCGAGGTGGACGCCGAGCGCCGCAAGGGCGTGATGCGCGCCCACAGCGCCACCCACCTGCTGCAGAAGGCGCTGCGCACCGTGCTGGGCGACCATGTCCACCAGTCCGGTTCGCTGGTTGAGCCGGATCACCTCCGCTTTGACTTTACGCATTTCTCGGCCATTACCCCGGCCGAGCTGACGCAGATCAGCAACCTGGTGCTGAACATGATTCTCGACGGGCTGGACGTGACCACCCGCGAGATGCCCATCGACGAGGCGCGTAAGCTGGGCGCCATGGCGCTCTTCGGGGAAAAGTACGGCGACATTGTCCGCGTGGTCACCATGGGCGACGTGTCGGTGGAGTTCTGCGGCGGTACGCATGTGGACAACACGGCCAAGATCGGCCTGTTCCGCCTCCAGAGCGAAAGCTCGATTGCCTCCGGCGTGCGCCGCATCGAGGCCTATACCGGCAAGGCAGTGCTGAACCAGCTGGAGCAGCTGCAGCAGACCATTCTTGAGACGGCCGAGGTGCTGAAGACCACGCCGGCCGAGCTGGGCCGCAAGGCCGCCGCCATGACCCGCGAACTGCGCGAATCCCGCCAGGCGGTGGAAAGGCTGCAGGCCCGCGAGCTGGCCGGCCAGGCGGAGAACTTCCTCTACGCGGCCAAGACGGTGGAGGGTCTGCATGTGGTGACGGCCACGCTGCAGGGCATCGAGGCCGACGCGCTGCGCAAGGTGGGCGACACGCTGCGCGACCGCGACGAGACAGTGGTGGCGCTGCTGTCGGCCATCCGCGACGACAAGATCACGCTGCTGGCGGTCTGCGGCAAAAAGGCCGTGGCCCAGGGCATCAAGGCGGGGGAGCTGATCCGCTCGGTGGCGCCGATGGTCGGCGGCTCCGGCGGCGGCAAGCCGGACAGCGCCATGGGCGGCGGCAAGGATATCAACCGCCTGGACGACGCGCTGGCCACGGTGGACGACTTTGTCATCGCCCATAGCAAGCACTGACAGGAGGAAACGACGATGAACGACTGCATCTTCTGCAAGATTATCGCGGGGGAGATCCCGTCCAAAAAGCTCTATGAAGACGAGCAGTGCCTGGCCTTTTACGATATCGAGCCGCTGGCGCCCAAGCATTTTCTGGTGATTCCCAAGGTACACTTTGCTTCGGCGGCCGAGGTGACGCCGGAGAACAGTGCGGTGATTGCCCACATCTTTGAGGTGATTGCCCGGCTGGCAGCCCAGGAGGGGCTGGACGGCTTCCGCGTGGTGACCAACTGCGGGCCGATTGCGGGCCAGACGGTGCCGCATATCCACTTCCACGTGCTTTCCGGCCGGCAGCTGGGCAGCTTTAACTGACCCGGATGGATCGGGCCAAATGGATTGCGTCCTGCGCACAGAGCGAGGAGGACCGTGTCCTCCTCGCCCGCGTCTATGAGCGCATCGAGCAGGGCCAGCGGCGCAACATCCCGGCGGCAACCTGCTTTCTCTCCCCACGGGAGCAGGCGCTCTGCGACCGGCTGCTGCGCGGGGCAGGCATGAGCGACTTTGTCTTCTTCGGCGGCTTTGAGGGCGCCGAGCGGTGCGTGTGCGCCTGCGTGCCGGACTATGACGAGGACTGGCTCACCGGCGGAGAGGGGCCAGTCGTGGCCCTGCGCGCCGGCTTTTACAGCGGCGACAGCCTGACCCACCGCGACTTTCTGGGCAGCCTGATGGGCTGCGGCATCAAGCGGGAGACGGTGGGCGATATCCTTGTGGGCGAGGGGCAGTGCGACCTGCTGGTGCTGCGCGAGATTGCGCCCTATGTCAGCCAGAATCTGCTCAGCGCCGGCCGCAGCAGGCTGAGCCTGACGGAAATTCCGCTGCGCGATATGCAGGCGCCGGAGCAGAAGACCCAAACCATAGAGGACACGGTGGCCACGCTGCGGCTGGACAGTCTGCTGGGCTCGGGCTTTCGGCTCAGCCGGAGCAAGGCTGCGGCGCTGATCGAGGCAGGACGCGCCAGCGTGAACCACCTGCCGTGTCTCAAGCCGGACAAGCTGCTGGCGGAGGGTGACATCCTCACGCTGCAGGGCTATGGCAAGCTGCGGCTGGAAGCAGTGCGCGGCAACACGAAAAAGGGCCGCGTGGCAGTGACGCTGCTGCGATTTACTTGAGGAGGGAACGTTGTGATCACGTCGGTTTGGTACGGGCCGGGGCAGCCTTTTGACGAGGCGGCGGCCATCACCCGCGAGGTGTTCCTCGACGAACTGGGGGCCGACCCTGCCCATGTGTTTGACCAGCAGGACGCCTATTCCTATCACCTGGTGCTGCGGCTTAACGGCGAGCCGGTGGCGGCCGGGCGGCTGAGCTATGTCCGGGCTGGGCTGGGGCAGATTGGCTGTGTGGCCGTGCGCCGGCGCTGGCGGCGGCAGGGGCTGGGTGACGCGCTGGTCAAGGTGCTGCTTTACCGTGCCTGGGACCTGGCGCTGCGCCGCATTCGCGTGCTGGCCCGCGAGGACGCCCTAGCGTTTTACCAGCGCCTGGGCTTTGTCAAAACCGGCGAGTCGATGGAAGAAGACGGCGTTCGGAAATACTGGATGGAAAAGGAGACGGACGATGGGACCGGAGACCATTGCACGCATCAATGCGCTTGCGCACAAGGCCAAGACGGAGGGCTTGACGCCGGAGGAAACGACTGAGCGCGACCGCCTGCGCCGGGAGTATATTGCCTCGGTGAAGGCGAATCTGGTCGGGCAGCTGGACAACACCTATGTCATCGGCACCGACGGCATCAAGCGCAAGCTGCAGCACAAGGCCGGCGAGCTGGACGATGTGCTGCGCGAGCAGAGCAAAAAAGAAGAATAAAAACCACGCCCGCTGCGGTTGCAACAAACCGCAGCGGGCGTTTTCTAATTTGACATGACAGACAAAAAGAGAAGGAAATGAGTTAACATAAAACCAGACAAGCCGAAAAAAAGCTCCGCCGAAGCGGAGCCTGCGACACAGACCTGTAAGCCGGGTTCTGTTTTGACAGCCATCTATCTCGACGCCCTGTTGCCAGCGCGCTCAAGCCACCTCCTCGGGACGGCCGGGCCGGCCTTGCGCTCTGTGCGCTGTCCCTCCACGGTGTTGCTCCGGATAGAGTTTACATAACCGGACAGTTTCCAGCCGGCTGGTGAGCTCTTACCTCGCCTTTCCACCCTTACCGCCTGCTTGGATGAAGCCGGCGGCGGTATCTCTCTGTTGCACTTGTCCTGAAGTCGCCTTCGGCGGGCGTTACCCGTTATCCTTGCCCTGTGGAGCCCGGACTTTCCT
>CACXCV010000090.1 GCA_902766215.1 Oscillospiraceae bacterium | reverse complement strand
CAGTATGATTTCATAGGTACTCGAAATGCGCGCGCCGCAAAGCCTCCTCTGTGGCGCGGTCTCGTGGTGCCAGCCGGGGTCTGTCATACATATTATATATATCACAAACATCCGGCAAGGCAATCCTTGCAGGGATGGAGCTTACTTCTTGGGTCTCTTTGCGCCGTACTTGGAACGGCTCTGGCGGCGGTTCTGCACGCCCTGGGTGTCGAGGGTACCGCGGATGATGTGGTAACGGACACCAGGCAGATCCTTGACACGGCCGCCGCGGATCAGCACGACAGAGTGCTCCTGCAGGTTGTGGCCGACGCCGGGGATATAGGCAGAAACCTCATAGCCGTTGGTAAGACGCACACGGGCGATCTTACGCAGAGCGGAGTTCGGCTTCTTGGGGGTAGAGGTACGCACAGCGGTGCAAACGCCACGCTTCTGCGGGGAGCTCAGGTCGGTATCGTGACCCTTCAGAGTGTTCAGGCTCTTCTGCAGTGCGGGGGCGGTGGACTTATAAGTCACCTGCTCTCTGCCCTTTCTGACCAGCTGGTTAAAAGTAGGCATGGATAATGGTCCTCCTTTCCTTCGTGATGGCGTGCCGCAGGGCACGCGATATATTATCGCCCGGCAGACGGCAATTTATACCGCTGCGGGAAATAAACTGTATTGTCTTCGGTGAGTTATTCCCTGAGCATCCCGGCGCAGGCCGTGGCGACCTCGATGCCGCAGGCCACGCCCAGCTCGCGCATGGTGGGAACCCAGGTCATCAGCGTTCCGGTCTGGCGGCACAGCTCCTCCAGCGGGGCGGTCACGCGGTCATCGGCGTCTTTGGCCAGATAGACCCGCTCGACGGTGCCGGCGCGGACAGCCTTGCGGATCTGCTTGGCCCCGGCAATGTGTTTGGAATTGGACAGTGCGGTCAGCATGGCTACGCCCCCTTGCCCGGCGCATTTTGGAATATCGCGCCAGAAATTCGCTCATTTGGGCATACCAAGCCCACAACATTTTTGTATTATAGCAGAGAATACAAAATGCATCAACTCAATTTTTACACATTCCACAGATTCGGAACTGTGCATGAAATCCCCGGAACGGGTATACTATCCCATAGGCAATCCGACAACGGTGTGTTTTTTAGGGAGGACAATCATGCGCATCTGGAAAACCGGAATTCTGTTTTACATCGGCGGGATGGTGTACGTCCTGCTGGAGTGGCTCTGGCGCGGCTGGTCGCACCCGTCCATGTTTCTGCTGGGCGGGCTGTGCTTTGTGCTGCTGGGGCTGCTGAACGAGGGCCGCCGGCCCGAGCTGCCCATGTGGGTCCAGTCGCTCTTCGGCGCCTGCGTGGTCACGGCGCTGGAGCTGGCCTGCGGGCTGATTGTCAACGTGGGGCTGGGGCTGCGGGTGTGGGACTATTCTCACCTGCCGCTAAACTTTATGGGGCAGATCTGCCTGTACTATTTCCTGCTGTGGATTCCGCTGAGCAGCCTGGCCGTGCTGGCCGACGACTGGCTGCGCTTTGCGCTGTTTCACGAGGAGAAGCCCCGGCACCGCTGGCTGTAGGCCGTAAACTTTTCACCCCGTCCCCCGGCGCAAGTTTCGGTTGCGCCGGGGGACAAAGTTTGATACACTAATAGCAGTGACGCGATGCGGCCGGCTTCATGCCGCGGCGCGAAAGGAGCCTTGCTATGTCTGAGTTTCTCCCCATCTCCCGGGCTGACATGGCCCAGCGGGGCTGGGATCAGTGTGACTTTGTCTATGTCATCGGCGACGCCTATGTCGACCACCCCAGCTTTGGCCATGCGATCATCAGCCGCGTGCTGGAGGCGCACGGCTACCGGGTGGGCATCATCAGCCAGCCCGACTGGCACAATCCCGACTCCATTGCCATCCTCGGGGCGCCCCGGCTGGGCTTCCTGGTCATGGGCGGCAACATGGACTCGATGGTCTGCCATTACTCGGTGGCCAAGCGCCGCCGCAAAATGGACTATTACACCCCCGGCGGCGTGATGGGCAAGCGCCCGGACTATGCCGTGACCACCTATTGCCGGCTGATCCGTCAGCGCTATCCCGACACACCCATCCTCATCGGCGGGCTGGAGGCCAGCCTGCGCCGCCTGAGCCACTATGACTACTGGTCGAACAAAATGTTTCCCTCCATTCTGGTGGATTCCGGGGCCGATCTGCTGCTTTACGGCATGGGCGAAAAGAGCATTGTCGAGTGCGCCGATGCGCTGGACAGCGGCCTGTCGGTGCATGACATCACCTTTGTCCGCGGCACAGTCTACCGGTCCGGGTCGCTGATGGAGGGCGTGGACTATGCCCTGCTGCCACCCAGCGAAACGGTGCGCATGAGCCGCCGCGCCTATGCCGAAAGCTTTGGCGTGCAGTATCAGAACACCGACCCCTTCACCGCCCAGGCGCTGGCTGAGCCCTGCGGCGACGGATACATCATTCAAAACCCGCCCCAACCACCCCTGACCACTGAGGAGATGGACGAGGTCTATGCCCTGCCCTATGCCCGTGCCTGGCACCCCAGCTATGACGCGCTGGGCGGCGTGCCCGCCATCGAGGAGGTCAAGTTTTCGCTGACCTCCTGCCGCGGCTGCTACGGCGCATGCAGCTTCTGCGCGCTGACCTTTCATCAGGGGCGGATTATCCAGTCGCGCAGCCACGAGTCGCTGCTGGAAGAGGCGCGGATGATGACCGCCGACCCGGATTTCAAGGGTTATATCCACGACGTGGGCGGCCCAACGGCCAACTTCCGCAAGCCCGCCTGCAGCAAGCAGCTGACCCACGGCGCGTGCAAGAACCGGCAGTGCCTGTTCCCCTATCCCTGCCGCAATCTTGAGGTGGATCACAGCGACTATCTGGCCCTGCTGCGCAAGCTCCGCGCCCTGCCCGGAGTGAAAAAGGTCTTTGTCCGCAGCGGCATCCGCTTTGACTATCTGCTCTGCGACAAGGACGAAACCTTCTTCCGTGAGCTGGTGGAATACCATGTGTCCGGCCAGCTGAAGGTGGCGCCCGAGCACATCTCCGACCCGGTGCTGAAGCTGATGGGCAAGCCTGACCGCAGCGTGTATAACCGCTTTGTGCGCAAATACCGGCAGATCAACCAGCAGCTGGGCAAGGAACAGTACCTGGTGCCCTATCTGATGAGCAGCCACCCCGGCTCCACGCTGAAGGAGGCCGTCGAGCTGGCCGAATATCTGCGCGACCTGGGCTATATGCCCGAGCAGGTGCAGGATTTCTATCCAACGCCCTCGACCATCTCCACCGTGATGTACTGCACCGGCTATGACCCCCGCACCATGGAACAGGTCTACACCCCCACCGACCCCCACGAAAAGGCCATGCAGCGGGCGCTGATCCAGTATCGCAACCCCAAGAACTACAGCCTGGTGCTGGAGGCGCTGCAAAAGGCCGGGCGTATGGACCTGGTGGGCTTTGGCCCCCAGTGTCTCATCCGCCCGCCGCACAAAGCCGTTCCCCGCGCAGCGCAAAAGGCAGACGGCCGCATCCAGCGCCCGCAGAAGCAGCCCGGCACAGCCGGAGCAAAGGCCGGCGGACAGCACGGCCCGGCGCGCCCCAGCGGCATGCAGCCCGGCAGCGGCAATGCCGGCCAGTCCGGCGGGGGCGGCGCGAAATCCGGCCCTGCCCGGCAGGCGCAGGGGCGCAGTCAGGACAGGCAGACCCGCCCGGCGCAAACCGGCGGGCGCAGCAGCCGGAACAGCGGTGGAGAAAAGCGAGGCAGAAAATGAGCTTTCATACCATCTTTTTCGATCTGGACGGCACGCTGACCGACTCTGCCCCCGGCGTGCTGGCCTGTGTGCGCTATGCGCTGGACAAGCTGGGCGTGGATCCTGCCGGGCGCGACACCGCCGAAAACTTTATCGGCCCGCCGCTGATGACCTCCTTTACCGCGCAATACGCCTTTGACGAGGCAGCCGCCCGGCAGGCCGTGGCCTATTACCGCGAGCGGTATTCCACCGTAGGTCTGTTTGAAAACAGCGTCTATCCCGGCGTGACAAACATGCTGGCTGCGCTGCAGCAGGCCGGAAAGCAGCTGGTGCTGGCCACCAGCAAGCCCGAGGTTTTCACGCTGCGGATCTTGGATCACTTTGACCTCCGCCGCTATTTTGTCCATGTGGCCGCCGCCGCGCTGGACGGCTCGCGGGATGAAAAGATCGACGTGCTGCGCTATGGCATGGCCCTCTGCGGCCTGACCGACGGCGGCGGCTGCGCCATGGTGGGCGACCGGGCCACCGACATTCTGGCCGGGCATGCATGCGGCATGACCGGCGTGGGCGTGCTCTATGGCGGCGGCTCCCGGCACGAGCTGACCGACGCAGGGGCCGACCTGCTGGCCGCCGGTGCCGGCGCGCTGACGCCGCTGCTGCTGGCATAACGCCGGGGCACAGTTTTTAATGACTTTCACTCCCGGGCGGTGTATAATACGGCTGTCATCACCGCAGACCCCAAAGAATTACACAGGAGAGATGCATCATGTATCAGGCAATGAAGCGCCACAGCCTGCTGGTCATTCTGCCGCGGCTGATTGCCGCGCTGGTGCTGGCCGTGCTGCTGCTGGCCGCCACCACGGGCAACATCGTTCGGATCCTCGCCGGGCCGCAGGACCTGCTTTCGCTGGGCGGCAGCGTGCAGGCCGGCGACTATGTCAAGGTGGACATCAGCCAGCTGATGAGCGCCTATGCCACGCTGGACAACTCCGGCAAAACCGTCAAATCCTATTACGTTCTGAAGATCGGCGATCAGACCTATATGTCCCTGCACGCAGGCAACCATTACAGCAGTCAGTTCTCCCGCGCCGCCGATCAGGCCTATGACTACTATCGCAACAACTCCGGCGTGCTCAATCCCATGGGCACCGTTTCCGGCGAGGTGGAGACATTGGGCGACGACTGGCTGAAGATGCTCAACGAGTGGCTGACCGGCTCGTCCGTCGAGGGCTTTACCGACGTGGAAAACCCCACCGGCACCGTGCTGGCGCTGAATCTGGAGGTAGACCACGTCGGCGGGCTGAGCATCTTGTGGAACTGGGTTCTTTTCCTGCTGGGGCTGGTCTGCCTGGTGTGGCTGGGCGTTGAGCTGGCACTGGTGGCCTCCGGCTGGTATCATCGGCAGGTGCGCGCCCTGCTGGGCAGCGACGCAGCCGCCGCCCAGGAGTGGCAGCAGGCCGAGAGCTTCGGCAACGCCCGGGTGGGCAAGGATTACATCTGGTACAGCAAGGGGCCGGTGCACCACGTCTTCTCCTTTGGCAGCGTGGTGTGGGTGTACAAGCAGTTCGACCCCCATGTGCTGGGCAAATACAAGTGGCCGGTGTCCATCTTTACCAACCAGCGGGAATATCACGAGCTGTGCGTCAAGGAAGACGCCCAGCGCGAGCAGATGATCCGCATCCTGCACGCGCACGGCGGCAGGTTTGTCACCGGCTACAGCCAGGACAACTATGACCAGTTCTGCAGCGACTTCGGCGCCTTCTGCGCCCGGGCCGCCGCCGGCGACCCCGACGCCGGCAGTCCGCTGATCAAGCTGCCGGACTGAATGGACAAAAAAAGCTGCTGCCGGCCCCAGGGCCGGCAGCAGTTCATTTTTTCAGGAAGCCGCGGGAGGCGCAGTTCCTCCCGCGGCTTCCGCCGTTTCTGTTATACCTTCATGGCCAGCACCCGCATGGAGTTGCAGATGGCCAGCACCGACACGCCCACGTCCGCGAACACCGCCAGCCACATGCCGGCCAGACCCAGCGCACCCAGCACCAGGATCACCAGCTT
>CACXCV010000089.1 GCA_902766215.1 Oscillospiraceae bacterium | reverse complement strand
GCCAGACCTATGGCCTCAGCGAAGGAAACCAGCCCTCCACCAGCTATGTCTCCGCTTCGGTTGGCAAGGATCTGCGCAGCGCCGCCTTCTCGGCCGCCGGCCTGGCCTGCCTGATGATCCTCATCTACATTGTCATCCGCTTTGAGCTGCGCTCCGGCATCGCGGCAATTGTGGCGCTGGTGCATGACATCCTTGTGATGCTGAGCATGTATGTGGTTTTCCAGATTCCGTTCAACATCAACTTCATCGCTGTGGCGCTGACGATCCTTGGCTATTCGATCAACGCGACCATCGTTGTGTTTGACCGTGTGCGTGAAAACCGCAAGATCAGCGGCGATACGCCCTTTGACGAGGTCATAGACCGCAGCATCTGGCAGACCATGACCCGCTCGATCAACACCACGATCACGACGCTCTTCACGATCGTGACCATTCTGATCTTTGGCGTGTCGGCCATCCGCAGCTTTGCGCTGCCGCTGCTGATTGGCGTGCTCTCCGGCTGCTACAGTTCGGTCTGCATTGCCGGCCCGGTCTGGTCCAAGCTCCGCAAGATCGGCAAAAAGGCCGCCTGAGGGCTGACGACGGACAAAATATCATCTGGCACAGCAAAATATGCCGCGCGGGACAGAATGCTCTGTCCCGCGCGGCTGTTTTTGTTGTTTATCTCATTCTGACAGGAAAGCTACCGGCCAAGCCGGGCCTTCAGCGCCTGCCGCCCCTGCACGCCCAGCTTGGCGTTGATGTGGCGGATGGTGGTCTTCACGGTGTTGATGTTGATGTCCAGCTGCTGGGCAATGTCCGCGTTGCTCAGCCCCTCGCACATCAGCTGCGCTACCTGGGATTCGCGGGCAGTCAGCCCGGGGATCAGCGCGCCGGAGCTGGCCAGCAGCCGCGGCAGATTCCGGTGATAGCGCGTGCAGCGGGCAATACAGGCAGAGAGAAACTGGGTCTGCTCCAGCGGGGTCAGCAGCGGCAGCAGATAGCCGCCGAACTCGGCAAACGGCATGACAAAGCCGTCCGGCTGCGCCAGTGCCAGCGCCCGTCGCAGCGCAGCCCCGGCCTCGGTGGGCATCTGCAGCCGGTCATAGGCAATGGCCAGGTACAGGTGCAGATACAGCGCCGGCAGCACGCTCTGCTGTCCGGCCTCCTGCTGCAGCCAGCGCTCGCAGCAGGCAATCAGCCGCGGCCATTCCTTCTGCGCCAGCAGCACAGCGCCGGCCACAGTGTAAAAGCCGCCGTAGGCCGGCGGCAGCAGCTCGGTCTGTGAAACATCGGCCTCGCGCAGCCAGGCCGGACAGCCGCCGGCCTGGCCCAAAATGGCCGAGAACCATGCCTCAGCCAACTGGGCCGTCTGGCGCAGCATCCGGCTGCCGCTGGCCGCGGCCTGCAGCTGCGCAAGATATTTTTTGGCTCCGTCCCAGCTGCGCTGGGCAAAGGCGCAGCGCGCCAGCACAAAGCACGCGTATGTCTGCACGGAGCGCTGCTGGTTTTCCCGGGCGGCCAGCTGAGCGCTGTGGGCATGGATGGCGGCGTCGGCAAAGCGGCCGCACAGATAGGCCAGCTCCCCCTGCGCCGCTTCCAGCGCGCCTGCGCCGTGGTTACCCGAGAGGGGGAGGTAAAGGTTGAGATACTCCTCCAGATATTTCAGCGTGGCCTGCGCCTGCCCTGGAGCGCGGCAATAGCTGCCCAGCAGCGACAGCCGCCCCAGGGTGAACGGCTCCAGCGCGGTAGAGGGCGGCTTTTCGCCGCTTTCGCGGATGGAGCGGCAGGCGCGGGTCATCTGCTCCAGATCCGGATCGCAGACGGCGGCGTGGATCATTGCTGCCTGGCTGGGTGAGGCGGGCAGCCAGCGCTGCACGGCCTCGGGGCTGCCAAAGGCGGCGATCATGCGGGCAAAGTAAAACTGAGCTGACGGATGCCGCGACAGCGCCTCGCGCGGGCAGCTGAGCATCAGATGCGTCCACTGTTTGGCATAGCTATAGCCCAGGTGTGCGCCGGCGTCGTCCTCCAGCAGTGAAAGCAGCTGATCCCAGTCGCCGGCCGCCTCATAGGCCTGACGGGCGGCTTCGATTTCGCCCCGGGACTGGCGCCACCGGCCCAGCCGCCGGTGGACGCTGGCACGGTTGGCTTCGCCGGTCAGGGCAAACTGCTCCTGCACATAGGCAGCAAAGGCTGCGTGCAGATGCCAGCGGCTGCCGTCGCGCAGCAGGGGTGCGCCCTCGCCCCGCAGCTGCCAGAGCAGGGCAGAGCCGTCCTTGCTGCCCCAGAGAGCGGCGGCGTCCTCTTCGGTAAAGTCGATGACGGCGGACAGGTACCAGAGCAGCTTGCGGCATGGTTCGGTCAGGCTGCGGTACAGCTCACTCATCAGAATGTCGCCCTCACGGGTGTCCAGCTGCCCGCTGCGCTGATATGCCAGCAGGCCCAGATAGGCCAGTACGGGCCAACCCTCGCTCCACTGCGCCAGCTGCTGCAGCTGCGCGTCGGTCAGCGCCAGGCCGCACAGTCTGCTCCAGGCCTGGAGATCGTCCGGCTGCATCTGAAAGCTCTCCGGCTCGATGCGGTACAGCCCGCCGTGCAGCAGCAAATCGGTCTGCTTTGTCATCCCGGCGTCCTGCCGGGAGAGCAGCACCACCGGGCAGCGGCCGTCCAGCGCAGCAACCAGCCGGCCCAGCGCGCCCTCTGCCGCGCTGTCCTGCGCAAGGGCATGATAATTTTCAACGACGACCACCGTCCCGTTCGGAATCTGCGCAGGGGATAGCTCGATCAGCGCGGCGGCCGTCAGCATGAGGGACGGTATCCCGCGCCGGCGCAGAAACATGCCCAGCGCGGTGCTTTTGCCATAACCCAGCGGCGCGATCAGCGCGGTAACCGGGAAGGCAGTCAGGTGGGACAGCTTGTCCGCCAGCGGCGCAAGCGGATACAGCGCTTTGATGTCCTGCACAGCAGCATCTCCTTTCTGCCGGAAAACGGCAGTTTCTACGGTTTTGTTTTCCCTTATGGTATCACATCCGTCAGGCCCTGTCAAAGAGAACGATTTGACAGACCCCGACGGATTTGGTACAATATCGACATTGAAAAGGAGATGACGCACAGATGAAGCGACTTTGCCGCCCGATCACCGTTTTGCTGCTAGTCCTGCTGTTGATGCAGCCGGCGCTGGCCGCGCCGCGCTGCAGCGACTGGTTTATTTCCGAGCTGTCCGAGCTTTCAGCGGCGGCGCTGCTGCCGGCCGGGCTGGATCAGGCAGACCTGACCCAGCCAACCACGCGGCTGGAGCTGTGCCAGATGGCTGCCTCGTTCTGGCAGTCGCTCTATGGGGCGCTGCCGACAGACGCGGCATCTCCGTTTATCGACGTGGACGACCCCGCGGTGACGGCCTGCTATCAGCTGGGGCTGGTGGGCGGCTATGGCGAGGGAATTTTTGCCCCCAACGACCCGCTGACCCGCCAGCAGATGTTCTGCGTGGTCTATCAGATGATGCTGGGGATGAACGCGGCGCCCCAGGGGGACGCATCGCTTCTGAGCGGCTATGCCGACGGCGCGCTGGTGGCCGAGTGGGCGCGTCTGCCCGCCGCCGCGCTGCTGGACGAGGGCATTGTCCACGGGGCCGACGGCCTGTTGATGCCCGAGCAGGCGCTGACGCGCGAGCAGACGCTGGCCATGCTCTGGCGCGGCTGGCAGAGTGCGGCGGCGCAGGCGGACTGGAACGAAATCTATTCCGACGCTGACGCTCTGGATCCGATGCCGGAGCCCGACCGGCAGCCGGAGCAGCCGGACGGCAGTCTCGGCTCGGCTGAGGAGAGCTACGAGCAGAAATACACCCGCATTTTCGGCTCGCCCGACGCGGCGAAATACGCCACGGCTGACGAGGCCCAGCAGCATATGGTGACCATCACGGTGCCGGTGTGGAACTATAACACCGAGCACGTGAAAGTGCAGACCTCGCGCACGCTGGTGGTGCACGAGGCGATTGCCGACACGGTAATGGCCATCTTCACCGAGATTTATAACGGGCCGGAGCGTTTTCCGATCTATTCCGTCGGCGGGTATTCCTGGCGCGGCGACGGCACCAGCGAGCATAACTGGGGCATTGCCATTGACATCAACCCGGATGAGAATTATTATGTCTACCACGGCGTGCCCACCGTCGGATCGCACTGGAAGCCGGGTGAGGATCCGTATTCCATCCCGGCGGACGGCGACGTGGTGCGTGCCTTTGCCCAATATGGCTTCGCCTGGGGCGGCAACGCCTGGCAGTATACCCAGGACTATATGCATTTTTCCTACTTTGGCGGATAACAGACTTCCATCATCCCGGCCGGCTTGTTCACAGCCGGCCGAGTTTCGCTTTAGCCGGCGCGCGGGGAATGCGCGCTGCCGCGCCGGGGAAACTATTTGAAATCCGCCGGGTGACATGCTATGATAAGAATAAGATGATCCAAGGAGGAACTGATTTTGGACTATCATAATCAATCGCCGCAGCAGGTGCTGCAGGCGCTGCAAAGCGACGACCACCGCGGCCTGACGGCGCAACAGGCCCAGCAGCGTCAGGCGCAGTATGGGCCGAACCAGCTGCGCGGAAAAAAGAAAAAGTCGCTGCTGCGCCGCTTTGCCGAGCAGTTTATCGACCCGATGATTCTGATCCTGCTTGCCGCGGCAGCGGTTTCGTTCGGCGTGGCCTGCTATGAGGGTCAGTGGGAGGATTTCTTCGAGCCGGTGCTGATTCTGCTGATTGTCGTGGCCAATGCGGTCATGGGCGTGGCGCAGGAGAACAAGGCGGACAAGGCGCTGGAGGCGCTGCAAAGCCTTTCAGCCCCGCACGCCCGGGTGCTGCGCGAGGGAGCCGAGCAGGTAATCGACGCGGCTGGTCTGGTGCCGGGCGACGTGATCCAGCTGGAGGCCGGCGACTTCATCCCCGCCGATGCGCGTCTGCTTACGGCCTCGCGTCTGCAATGCGAGGAGTCGGCGCTGACCGGCGAGTCGGTGCCCGCCGACAAGAACGCCGGCGCCGCGGTGCCGGCCGATGCCGCGCTGGGCGACCGGGTAACCATGGTATATTCCGGCTGTGCCGTGACCGACGGCACGGCAACGGCCGTGGTGACGGCCACCGGCATGCAGACCCAGATGGGCCGCATCGCCAACCTGCTGGATCAGGAGGATGACAACAGCACGCCGCTGCAGCACCGCCTGGCGCAGTTGAGCAAATATCTGGGTGTCGCCGCGCTGGCGGCCTGCGCGGTGATTTTCGGCATCGGCCTTTCCAGCGGCATCCCGCTGCTGGAAATCTTTATGACGGCCGTCTCGCTGGCGGTGTCGGCCATCCCCGAGGGCCTGCCGGCGATTGTGACCATTGTGCTGGCCATGGGCGTGCAGCGGATGGTCAAGCGCAACGCGATTATCCGCCGCCTGCCGGCGGTGGAGACGCTGGGCAGCGCCTCGGTCATCTGCTCGGACAAAACCGGCACCCTGACGCAGAACCGCATGACCCTGGTCAAGGTCTATCTGGACGGCGGCGTGACAGAGAACGTCAGCGAAAACAACTCGCCTGATGCCCGCCGGCTGCTGGAATACGGCGTGCTGTGCAGCAACGGCACGGTGCGCTTTGACAGCGAGGGCGAACACGCCATTGGCGACCCTACCGAGACGGCCATTGTCGTCGCGGCCCACCGCAACGGTCTGGAGCAGGCTGCGCTTGGCGAACGGTTTCCCCGCCTGCTGGAGCTGCCCTTCGACTCGGACCGCAAGCGGATGAGCGTGGTGTGCCGCGTGGACGGGCGGCTGCTGACCATTACCAAGGGCGCCTTTGACATGATGGTTCCGCTGTGTGTGCAGGGCGACCTGGAGGCTGCCCGCCGGGCCAACGACGCCATGAGTGCCGATGCGCTGCGCGTGCTGGCCGTGGGCTATCGCTGGCTGGACGCGCTGCCGGAGCAGGCCGACACCGCCGCGCTGGAGCAGGGACTGACCTTTGCCGGCCTGGTGGGGATGATCGACCCGCCGCGCCCGGAGGCTGAGCAGGCGGTGGCTCTATGCAGACAGGCGGGTATCCGCCCGGTGATGATTACCGGCGACCATGTGATTACCGCCTCGGCCATTGCCCGCGAGCTGGGCATTCTCCGCGCAGGCGACCGCGCCATCACCGGCGCGGAGCTGGACAGCATGGACGAGGACACGCTGCGCCGCGAGGTGGACCAGATCTCGGTCTATGCCCGCGTCTCTCCGGAGAACAAAATCCGCATTGTCAAGGCCTGGCAGAGCCGGGGCGAGGTGGTTGCCATGACGGGCGACGGCGTGAACGACGCGCCAGCCCTGAAGGCGGCGGACATCGGCTGCGCCATGGGCATCACCGGCACCGACGTGGCCAAGGGCGCGGCGGACGTGACGCTCACCGACGACAATTTTGCCACCATTGTGGACGCGGTGCGCGAGGGCCGCGGCATCTATGCCAACATCCGCAAGGTGGTGGGCTTTCTGCTGGGCACCAACATCGGTGAGGTACTGACAGTGTTCACGGCCATGCTTTTGTGGCACAAAACGCCGCTGCTGTCCATGCAGCTGCTGTGGATCAACCTGGTGACCGACGGCCTGCCGGCCGTG
>CACXCV010000088.1 GCA_902766215.1 Oscillospiraceae bacterium | reverse complement strand
GGCAGCAAGTGGATGGAGACCGTCTGTCACGAGCTGGACATCGAGACCCGCTCCAACCGGGTGAACATCGGCGTGCGCGTCGAGCTGCCGGCCGTGGTGTTCTCCCACCTGACGGACGAGCTGTACGAGAGCAAGATTGTCTACCGCACCGAAAAGTTTGAGGACAATGTCCGCACCTTCTGCATGAACCCGCGGGGCATCGTCGTCAACGAGAATACCAACGGCATTGTCACCGTCAACGGCCACAGCTATGAGGATGCGGCCCAGCAGACCGAAAACACCAACTTTGCCCTGCTGGTGTCCAAGCACTTCTCCGAGCCGTTCAAGGACAGCAACGGCTATGGCGAGAGCATCGCCCGGCTGTCGAACATGCTGGGCGGCGGCGTAATCGTCCAGCGCTTCGGCGACCTGGTGCGCGGCCGCCGCAGCAACACCAAGCGCATTGAAGAGGGCCTGGTCACGCCCACGCTGGCCGCCACGCCCGGCGACCTGAGCCTGGTGCTGCCCAAGCGCCTGATGGACGGCATCATCGAGATGATCTATGCCCTCGACCGCATTGCCCCGGGCACTGCCAACGATGACACGCTGCTCTATGGCGTCGAGGTCAAGTTCTACAACATGGAGGTCGCGCTGGACGAGCACCTGCAGACCCGCTATCCCGGCCTGTATATCATCGGCGACGGCAGCGGCATCACCCACTCGCTGTCCCACGCCTCGGCCAGCGGCGTGTTTGTTGCCCGCGACCTGCTGCAGCGCGACGCGGAAGCGGCAGACTGAGGGGGGGCGTGCGTATGCTTTCGTTTGTCAACGACTACTGTGAAAATGCCCACGAGGCCATTCTGCAACGCCTGATCCAGACCAACCGGGAGAAAAAGCCCGGTTATGGCCAGGACAGCTATTGCGCCGCCGCGCAGGAAAAGATCCGCGCCGCCTGCGCCTGTCCCGGGGCAGACGTGCGCTTTCTGGTGGGCGGCACGCAGACCAACGCCACCGTGATCGACGCAGTGCTGCGCCGGTACGAAGGCGTGATCGCCGCCGTCAGCGGGCACATTGCCGGACACGAAGCCGGGGCTGTGGAGTTTACCGGCCACAAGGTGATTACCCTGCCCCAGCACGAGGGAAAGCTGTCCGCCGCCGACCTGCGGGCGTATATGGAGGCCTTCCGGGCCGAGTCCAGCTGGGACCACATGGTGCAGCCGGGCATGGCATACATCTCTCACCCCACGGAATACGGCACGCTGTACACCCGGGCCGAGCTGGAGGCGCTGGCCAGCGCCTGCCGGGCCTATGGGCTGAAGCTGTTCCTCGACGGGGCGCGGCTGGGCTATGGCCTGGTCAGCGACGGAACCGACCTCACCCTGCCGGACATTGCCCGCTGCTGCGATGTGTTTTACATCGGCGGCACCAAGGTGGGCGCCCTTTGCGGCGAGGCAGTGGTCTTTCCCCACGGCGCGCCGGCGATGTTCCTCACCACCGTCAAGCAGCACGGCGCGCTGCTGGCCAAGGGCTGGCTGCTGGGTCTGCAGTTTGACACGCTGTTCACCGACGGGCTGTATCTGCGCATCAGCCGCAACGCCATCGACACGGCCAACCGCATCCGCGGCTTTCTGCGGCAGCGCGGCCTGCCGCTGTGGATCGACACGCCCACCAACCAGATTTTCGTCACGCTGGAAAACAGCCAGCTGGCCCGCCTGCAGGAGCAGGTGCAGCTGGGCATCTGGGAGCCGGTGGACCAGACGCACACCGCCGTGCGCCTGGTGACCAGCTGGGCCACCGGCATGGACGAAGTGGAGCAGCTGGGCCAGCTGCTCCTGGCGCTGTAAGGTCTGCCGCTTTTTCACACGATTCTATGACACGCCCCCGCGGGAGGAGCTTTCTCCCGCGGGGGCGTGTTGTTTCGTTTATGGGAGCCTTTTGCGGCAGAGCTGCAGAAGCAGATTGTGGAGCAGCAGGGCCAAATTCTTCAGATGCAGCAGGAAAATCAGGCAATTCTGAATGAACTCGGCCGTTCGGCCAATCGCGCAAACGGCTTCGCTCGACCGCATTGCCGCAGATACGGATCAGCTTGCGTTTCTGTCGGCGCTTGACTATCTCCGGAAAACGCCGTCCTGATCGATTCAGCAGGAACCGGCATGGCCGCCGCGCAGGCAGCCATGCCGGTTCTTTTTGCCCCCGCGGAGAAATGCGGTTTCCATTATGGCAAACGCATAAAACTTGTTGTGCCTTCTCACGAAGCAAACTGCGCGTTGTACAGTGCGGCGTAGAAGCCGCCCTGCTGCATCAGCTGGGCATGGGTGCCCTGCTCGACAATGTCGCCCCCGCGCACCACCAGAATCAGGTCGGCATTCTGAATGGTGCTCAGCCGGTGGGCAATGATAAAGCAGGTGCGCCGTTCCATCAGGGCGTACATGGCGTCCTGAATCAGGCGCTCGGTGCGGGTGTCCACGTTGGAGGTGGCCTCGTCCAGGATGAGCATCGGCGCGTTGGAGAGCATGGCCCGGGCGATGGTCAGCATCTGCTTCTGTCCCTTGGAAAGGCTGGCGCCATCGTCGGTCAGCACCGTGTCATAGCCCTCGGGCAGGCCGGTGATAAACTCGTGCGCGTGGGCCATCTGCGCCGCGGCAATCACCTCGTCCCGGGTGGCGCCCTCGCGGCCATAGGCAATGTTGTCGGCAATGGTCCCGTGGAACAGCCAGGTCTCCTGCAGCACCATGGTGTATTGCAGCCGCAGCGACCGGCGCGTTACCTGCTGGATGTCGTGGCCGTCCACCAGGATGCGCCCGCCCTGCGGGTCGTAAAAGCGCATCAGCAGGTTGACCAGCGTGGTCTTGCCCGCGCCGGTGGGGCCGACAATGGCAATGCGCTGCCCGGCGCGGACGCTGACGGACAGGTCGTGGATAATCTCCTGCTCCGGCACATAGGAAAAGCGGACGTGCTCCAGCCGCACTTCGCCGCGGCTGCGGGTCAGCTCGGCCGCGCCGGGGATGTCGGCCGCCTCCGGCGCCTGATACAGCAGGGTAAAGATCCGGTCAGCCGCCGCCATGGCCGATTGCAGCTCGTTGGTGATGTTGGCCAGCTCGCCGATGGGGCCGGAAAACTTCTTGGAATACTGGACAAAGGCGCCCACCGCGCCCAGGCTGATATACCCCATCAGATACAGCAGTGCGCCGCCGGTGGAGATCAGGCACAGGGACAGATTGTTGATGAAGTTGACGCAGGGGCCGACAGTGCCGCCGGTATACTCGGCGTTGAAGTTGGCCGTGACCGAGGCCTCGTTCTTTTCGTCAAAGCGGCGCACCATCTCGTCCTCCTGGCAGTAGGCGCGCACGCTCTTCTGCCCGGAGAAAATTTCCTCAGCATAGCCGTTGAGCTTGCCGAGCATGGCGCTGCGCAGGCGGAACAGCGGCCGCACACGGGTGGCGCGGGCGCGGGTAAAGAGCACTGTCAGCGGCAGCGTGATGACAAACACGCCCAACAGCGCCGGCGAGAGCATCAGCATGCTGATCAGCGAGCCGAGCACCGTGATGACCGCCGTGCAGATGGTCACCGCGTCGTGGCTGAGCGAAGCGTTGATGGTGTCGATGTCATAGCTGATGCGCGAAATAACGTCGCCGGCCTGCAGCTTGTCAAAATAGCTCACCGGCAGCTCCAGCAGGTGCTCGAACACCTCGCGCCGCATGCGGTAGGTCACCCGCTGGCTCAGGCGGATCATCAGCACCGAATTGGCATAGGTCAGCGCAGCCGAGGCCACATAGAACAGCGCCATCAGCGTGCAGTAGTGCCCCACGGCGGCAAAGTCCACCCGGCCCTTGCCCGGCTCGATGGCGTCCACCGCCGCGCCGGAGAGCATGGGCCCCACCAGCGCAAACACATTGGAGGCCACCGCCAGCACCAGCGCCAGGGCAAACATCCAGCGGTAGTGCATCAGGTATTTCAGCAGGCGGCGGACGGTGTGGGGCTGGATCACCCGGGTTTTTTCCTTCTTTTCGCGGCTCATGCCGGCACCTCCCCCATCTGCGAGGCGTAGATCTCCGCATAGATTTCACAGCTTTGCAGCAGCTGCTCGTGCGTGCCCTTACCAATGCAGCGGCCATGCTCCATCACCAGAATCAGGTCGGCATGGGCCAGCGAGCTGACGCGCTGGGCCACCACAATGGTGGTCACGCCGCGATAGTCCCGGCTGATGGCCTGGCGCAGGGCCGCGTCGGTCTGATAGTCCAGCGCCGACGAGGCGTCGTCCAGGATCAGGATGTCCGGGCGCGCGGCCAGCGCGCGGGCGATGAGCATCCGCTGCTTCTGCCCGCCGGAGAAGTTGACGCCCCGGGTGTCCAGGCTGTGGGCCAGGCCGTCGTCCAGCGCCTGGATAAACTCCCAGGCCTGGGCGTCCCTGGCGGCCAGCTCCAGCTCCGCCTGGGTCATCTCCCGGCCAAAGCGAATATTGTCCTCGATGGACGAGGCCAGCAGAAAGTCGTTCTGCAGCGCCACGCCAAACATGCGGTGCAGCTCCTCCGGGTCGATGGACCGCAGGTCGCGGCCGCTGATGAGGATGCGGCCCTCCCGCGGATCATAAAAGCGCATCAGCAGGCTGATAATCGTGGTTTTGCCGCTGCCGGTGGCGCCGATGATGCCCAGCGTCTGCCCGCGCTCCAGGCGAAAGCTGAGGTCCTCCAGCTGGTCGCGCCCGCCGGGCTGATAGGCAAAGCTGACATGCTCGAATGCGATGTGCGCGCCCGGGTCGCCGCCGGGCAGCTGCTGCTGGGGCAGCAGGTCCTCCGGCGTGTTGAGCACCTGCATAATCCGCCCGCCGGAGGCAATGCCCTTGGCCAGGTTGGTAAACACGCGGGTGATGCTCATCAGCGCGTTGAGAATTGTGGTGAAATAGGACATAAAGGCCAGCAGCACGCCCGCCTGGCTCAGGCCGTCGTTGACGCGCCAAGCCCCATAGACAATGGCGGCCGTGAGAGTCAGGTTCAGCAGCATGCTCATCAGCGGGTTGGACATGGCCATGGTGGTGCTGGCGCGGGTCTCGCGGCGCACCAGCTCGCGGTTAACCGCGTCAAAGCGCCGGGCCTCGTGCGGGCCGCGGCTGAGGGCCTTGATCACGCGCACGCCGGTAAAGTTTTCGCGCACGGTGCGCACCAGCGCGTCCACGCCCTCCTGCTGCCGCCGGTAGAGCGGGATGCCCCGGCGGGAAAAGAAGAAAATGATGCACGCCATCACCGGCAGCATGGCCACCATCACCAGCGCCAGCGAACGGTCAAGCACAATGGACATGGTCAGCGCGCCCACCAGCAGGATCGGCGCGCGGATGCCCACGCGCTGCATGGAGTTTACCGTCTGGTGCAGGTTATAGCTGTCGGTGGTCAGGCGGGCAATCAGCGACGGAATGGTAAACTGGTCAATCTGCCGGCTGCTCAGGCGCATGGTGCGGTCGAACAGGTCGTGCCGCAGGCTGCGGGTAAAGTCGCGAGAGGTTGCCGAAGCCATGCGGTTGGCCGCAATGTTCAGCGTCACGGCCGCCACGGCCGCAAGCAGCATCAGCCCGCCGCAGAGCAGGATGCGCCCCCGGTCGCCCAGGGGCACCACCTGGTCAATCATGTACGAGAGCAGATACGGCAGCAGCAGCTCGGCCAGCGCGCCTGCAAACTTCATCAGCACACCCAGCGTCATATACGGAATGCGCGGCTTGAGATAGGTATAGATCGTCGCTCGTTTGTCCATGGTCGTCTCCCTCCGGGCGGCGCCGCCGCCCCTTTCAATCTGATTCTACTAACAATTAGTATACAACGCTTCCAGCCCTTCTGCAAGTAAAATCTTCGGCCAAAACGAGAAACCCCGGTGCGCATCCGTCTGGATGCGCACCGGGGTATGGTTTCTGTCTGTCTAGGGGCTGTGTCCGCCCGGGCTTCGGCAGCCGTGGGTCAGCGGGACTCGTTTTCGATCATGTCCTGGGTGACCGGCGACTCGGGCGTGATGCCCGGCTCATAATCGCGGTAGGCCGCCAGACCGGCACCGGCCGGGATCAGCTTGCCGATGATGACGTTTTCCTTCAGGCCGACCAGATGGTCCACCTTGCCGCGGATGGCGGCCTCGGTCAGCACCTTGGTCGTCTCCTGGAAGGAGGCGGCGGAGAGGAACGACTCGGTGGCCAGGCAGGCCTTGGTGATGCCCATCAGCAGCAGCGTGCAGGTTGCCAGCTGCAGGCCGGTTTCGCCGGCGTCGATGCGGGCCTGCACCTCGGCGTTGGCATCTTCAAACTCGAAGATGTCCACCGTGGCGCCGGTGAGCAGCGTGGTGTCGCCGGCCTCTTCCACCTTGACCTTGCGCATC
Organism: Oscillospiraceae bacterium; assembly: GCA_902766215.1. Taxonomy (GTDB): domain Bacteria; phylum Bacillota; class Clostridia; order Oscillospirales; family Oscillospiraceae; genus RUG11142. The sequence goes on along the minus strand of CACXCV010000088.1, from coordinate 3,746 downwards.
ATCTGGCGGATGATGACCTCGATGTGCTTGTCGTTGATATCCACGCCCTGCTGGCGGTACACGGCCTGAACCTCCTGAATCAGGTAGTTCTGCACGGCCTCGACGCCGCTGATGCGCAGGATGTCGTGCGGGCTGAGGCTGCCGCCGGTAATGCGGTCGCCGCGCTCGACGTGCTGGCCATGCTCCACGCGCAGCGCCATGGAATAGGGCACAGTGTACTGCACGGCCTCGCCGGTCTCCTCGTTGACAATGTTGATGGTACGCATGGCCGAGCGGGCCGACTCGTCGATGGTCACGCGGCCGGAAATTTCGGCCAGCTGTGCCATCTTCTGCGGCTTGCGGGCCTCGAACAGCTCTTCAACGCGGGGAAGACCCTGGGTGATATCGTCGCCGGCGACGCCGCCGGAGTGGAAGGTACGCATGGTCAGCTGGGTGCCCGGCTCGCCGATGGACTGCGCCGCGATGATGCCGACGGCCTCGCCCAGGTTGACCTCCTCGGAGGTGGCCAGGTTCATGCCATAGCAGGTGGCGCAGACGCCGTTGCGGCTGCGACAGCCCAGCACCGTGCGGATGCGGACTGCATGGATGTTGTGCGCCTCGAGCACCTTGGCGTCCTCGGGCTGGAGCAGATGCGTGGTGGGGAACAGCAGCTCGCCGGTGGCGGGATCGACAATGTCTTCCACCGGATAGCGGCCGCGGATGCGGTTGCCGAAGGAATCGATCACCTGGCCCTTTTCGATGACGGCGCCCACGGTGATGCCTACCTTGGTGTGGCAGTCCTTTTCGCGGATGATCACAGCCTGCGACACATCCACCAGGCGGCGGGTCAGATAACCCGAGTCGGCGGTACGCAGGGCGGTGTCGGCCAGACCCTTACGGGCGCCGCGGGAGGAGATGAAATACTCCAGCACGGACAGGCCCTCGCGGAAGTTGGACTTGATGGGGATTTCGATGGTCTTACCGGCGGTGTTGGCCATCAGGCCGCGCATACCGGCCAGCTGGCGGATCTGGGCCATGCTGCCGCGGGCGCCGGAGTCGGCCATCATGAAGATCGGGTTAAAGCGGTCCAGGTTGGCCTGCAGGGCGTTGGTCACGTTGTTGGTGGTGCGCTCCCAGGCCTCGACCACCAGACGATAGCGCTCGTCGTTGGTGATAAAGCCGCGCTTGTACTGGCGGTCGATCTTGGCGACTTCCTTTTCGGCGTCATGGATCATCTCATACTTGCTGCCCGGGATGGACATATCGGCAATGGAGACGGTGATGGCGCCGCGGGTGGAATATTTATAGCCCAGAGCCTTGATGGCGTCGAGCATCTCGGTGGCGATGGTAAAGCCGTGGCGGCGGATGCAGCGGTCGATGATCTGGCCCAGCTGCTTTTTGCCGACGGTAAAGCCGATCTCCAGCTCGAACTGCCTGTCCAGGTTGTCCTTTTCGCTGCGGTCGACAAAGTCGAGGTCCTGCGGGATGGGCGCGTTGAAGATCAGGCGGCCCACGGTGGCGTCCACCAGGCGCTCGATGCGCTGGCCGTCGATTTCCTTGCTCATGCGCACGCGGATGGGCGCGTGGATGCCGATCTGATGGTCGTCATAGGCCAGACGCGCCTCGTCCTCCGAGGAGAAGATGCGCCCGGCGCCCGGCTCGTCCTCGCGGATATAGGTGAGGTAATAGGTGCCCAGGATCATATCCTGCGTGGGCACGGTAACCGGCTGGCCGTCCTGCGGACGCAGCAGGTTATTGGCCGAGAGCATCAGCACGCGGGCCTCGGCCTGCGCCTCGGCAGACAGCGGCACATGCACGGCCATCTGATCGCCGTCAAAGTCGGCGTTGAAGGCGGTGCAGACCAGCGGGTGCAGCTTGATGGCGCGGCCCTCGACCAGCACCGGCTCAAAGGCCTGAATGCCCAGGCGGTGCAGCGTGGGTGCGCGGTTGAGCATGACGGGGCGGTCCTTGATGATGTCATCCAGAGCGTCCCAGACCTCGGTCTTGCCCTTGTCGATCATCTTCTTGGCGGACTTGATGTTGTTGGCCAGGTTGTCCTCCACCAGCTTCTTCATGACGAAGGGGCGGAACAGCTCGATGGCCATTTCCTTGGGCAGGCCGCACTGATAGAGCTTCAGCTCCGGGCCGACGACGATAACCGAACGGCCGGAATAATCCACGCGCTTGCCCAGCAGGTTCTGGCGGAAGCGGCCCTGCTTGCCTTTGAGCATGTCGGACAGGCTCTTCAGGGCGCGGTTGTTGGCGCCGGTAACGGCGCGGCCGCGGCGGCCGTTGTCAATCAGGGCGTCGACAGCCTCCTGCAGCATGCGCTTCTCGTTGCGGATGATGATATCCGGCGCAGAGAGCTGCATCAGCCGCTTGAGGCGGTTGTTGCGGTTGATCACGCGGCGGTAGAGGTCGTTCAGGTCGGAGGTGGCAAAGCGGCCGCCGTCCAGCTGAACCATGGGCCGGATCTCCGGCGGGATGACCGGCAGCACCTCCAGCACCATCCAGGCGGGGTTGTTGCCGGAGCTGCGGAAGGACTCGACCACCTCGAGCCGCTTGATAATGCGCAGCTTCTTCTGCCCGGAGGCAGTTTTCAGCTCGGCATGCAGGCTGGTGGACATCTGCTCGAGGTCCAGGTCGGCCAGCAGGTCGCGGATGGCCTCGGCGCCCATGGCGGCGCGGAAGTCGTCCTCATACTTTTCGCGCATGTCGCGGTATTCCTTCTCGGTGAGAATCTGGCCGCGGGACAGGCCGGTGCCCTCGCCAGGATCCACGACGATATAGTTGGCAAAGTACAAAACCTTTTCCAGGATGCGGGGGCTGAGGTCCAGCAGCAGGCCCATGCGCGAGGGGATGCCCTTAAAGTACCAGATGTGGCTCACGGGTGCGGCCAGCTCGATGTGGCCCATGCGCTCGCGGCGCACCTTGGCGCGGGTCACTTCCACGCCGCAGCGGTCGCAGATCTTGCCCTTATAGCGAATCTTTTTATACTTGCCGCAGTGGCACTCCCAGTCCTTGGTCGGGCCAAAAATCCGCTCGCAGAACAGGCCGTCGCGCTCGGGCTTCAGGGTGCGGTAGTTGATGGTCTCCGGCTTTTTCACCTCGCCATAGGACCACTGGCGGATCATATCCGGAGAGGCGATGCCGATCTTGATGGCATCAAACGCTGCATTACTCATCGTATGTCATCCACCTTTCACTCGAAGTCCTCGTCGAAGTCGTCGGAGAAATCGTCCCCCAGGGACATATCCAGCTCCGTCTCCTCGTCAGAGTCGCTGTCATTGTCGCTTTCGTCGCTGTTGTCATCGCCGGCGCTCAGGTCGCCCAGCAGGCTGCTGATGTCCGGATCGCCGTCCTCGGCGCTGCGGACGCGATAGCCCGAATCCTCCAGCGTGTCGTCGTTTTCAGCCACATAAGTCTCGCCGCCGGCGGTGTAGACCACATCGTCGTCCTCGTCGTCGTGCAGCTCGATCTCGTTGCCCTGGTCGTCCAGCACCCGGATGTCCAGGCACAGGGACTGCAGCTCCTTGACCAGCACCTTAAACGACTCGGGCACGCCGGGCTTGGGCACGTTGTGCCCCTTGACAATGGCCTCGTAAGTCTTCACACGGCCGGTCACATCATCGGACTTGACCGTGAGGATTTCCTGCAGGGTATAGGCCGCGCCATAAGCCTCCAGCGCCCAGACCTCCATTTCGCCGAAGCGCTGGCCGCCGAACTGGGCCTTGCCGCCCAGAGGCTGCTGGGTCACCAGGCTGTAG
>CACXCV010000087.1 GCA_902766215.1 Oscillospiraceae bacterium | reverse complement strand
CATGGAAATCTGGTTTGAGGGCGGGCAGCAGACCCTCCCCGAGGCGGATCTGGAGCGCCTGCGCTGCTATCTCGTGGCGCAGATCCGTGCCTGAGGACGGGGCGGCAGCGCACCATGCCCGCGCCACTGCATAGTAAACTGCCCGGCGGGACTCCGCCGGGCAGTTTTGTTGCGTTCGGGGAAAAAACAAACCTTGTGTCATCTGTTGACTTTATGAAACTACTGTGCTATACTTCATCACGAAGAAGGACGCGGGCGGGCGCGGCAGCGCCGGTTCACCCGCCGCCCTCCCAACTGACACAGAGATTGGAGTCCTGAACCCATGAAGAAAAAGCTGTTTGCGCTGCTCTGCGCTGCGCTGCTGGTGTGTTCGCTGGCCGCCTGCGGCCAGAACGCCGCAGAACCCAGCGAGACAACCTATGTGGTCGGCATTTGCCAGCTGGCCCCCCACGTGGCGCTTGACGCCGCCACCCAGGGCTTTAAAGATGCCCTGACCGAGGCGCTGGGCACCCGCGTCACCTTTGAAGAGCAGAACGCCGCCGGCGAGAGCGCCACCTGCGCCACCATCGTCAACGGCTTTGTGTCCAACAACGTGGATCTGATTCTGGCCAACGCCACCCCGGCGCTGCAGGCGGCCGCCTCGGCCACCGGCACCATCCCCGTGCTGGGCACCTCGGTTACCGAATACGGCGTGGCGCTGGAGATCAGCAACTTTACCGGCCTGGTGGGCACCAACGTGTCCGGCACCTCCGACCTGGCGCCGCTGGACCAGCAGGCGGCCATGATTCAGCAGTGGTGCCCCGAGGCCAGGACCGTGGGTCTGGTCTATTGCTCTGCCGAGCCCAACAGCCAGTATCAGGTGGACACCGTGCAGGCCGAGCTGGAAAAGCTGGGCTATGCCTGCACGCAGTATCCCTTTGCCGACACCAACGACATGGCTTCGGTGGTGCAGAGCGCCGTGGACGGCAGCGACGTGCTCTATATCCCCACGGACAACACCGTGGCCAACAACACCGGCGTGGTGGACAACCTCTGCCACGGCAAGATTCCCGTTTTTACCGGCGAGGAAGGCATCTGCGCCGGCTGCGGCGTGGCCACCCTGTCCATCAGCTATTATGACCTGGGCGTGACCACCGGCAAGATGGCCGCCAAAATCCTCACCGGCGAGGCCAAAGTGTCCGAAATGCCCATTGAATACGCCCCGCAGTTCACCAAAAAGTATAACCCCGCCGCCTGCGAGGCGCTGGGTCTTGCGGTGCCGGAGGGATATGAGCCGATCGGCGAATAATTTCCCCGGCAAAGCGGCCCCAAAGGCTGCAGCCCGGTCCGCCTGCCGCAAAGCATAGCTTTGCGGCAGGCGCTCTCGCTGAGGCCCCACAGAAACAGGAGGAAACCGTATGCTTTCTTTTTTCAACGCGCTGCCCGGCGCCATATCCCAGGGCCTGATCTGGGGCATTATGGCCATCGGCGTGTATATCACCTATAAGGTGCTGGACATTGCCGATCTGACGGTTGACGGCTCGTTCTGCACCGGCGGCGCGGTGTTCGTCGTGCTGCTTACCGGCGGGGTCAGCCTGTGGCTGGCGCTGCTGCTGGCCTTTCTGGCTGGCGTGGCCGCAGGCCTGGTCACCGGCCTGCTGCACACGGCCTGCGGCATCCCGGCGATCCTGGCCGGCATCCTCACGCAGCTGGCACTCTATTCGGTCAACCTGGCCGTCATGGGCATGAAGGCTACCGTGGCCATCAACGTCACCAATGCCGAAAACCTCGACCGACTGCTGGTGTCGCTGCGCTTTGTACAGGACGTGGCCAACGGCACACGCCCCTTCTACCGGCACCCGATCGTCGTCGTCAGCCTGGCCACGCTGCTGCTCATCGCCGCACTGTACTGGTTCTTTGGCACGGCGCTGGGCTGCTCGCTGCGCGCCACCGGCTCCAACGCCAGCATGGCCCGCGCCCAGGGCATCAACACCAACTTCAGCAAGGTGCTGGGCCTTATGCTCTCCAACGGACTGGTGGCCCTCTCGGGTGCGCTGCTGGCCCAGTATAACAGCGCGGCGGAGATCAACATGGGCCGCGGCGCGATTGTCATCGGCCTGGCCGCCGTCATCATCGGCGAGGTGCTGTTCTCCCGGCTGTTCCGCAACTTTGCCCTCAAGCTGGTGTCGGTGTCCATCGGTGCGATCATCTATTACATTGTCATTCAGGCGGTGCTGGCCATGGGGCTCAACGCCAACTATCTCAAGCTGCT
>CACXCV010000086.1 GCA_902766215.1 Oscillospiraceae bacterium | reverse complement strand
GCCGGCTCTTCCGGCGCCGGCTGGCCCACCTCCGGCGGCGGCGGCTCAGGGCCCTGCATCCGGTCCCAAAAGCGCATCGTCGGGCCGTCAAAGCCCAGCACCATCTGCCGCCCCGCCACCCCGTCTTTGTTTTTCGCCAGCAGCAGCACGCGGTTCTGGTTGTCGCTGCCGGGCGCGGCATCCTCTCGCCAGAGCAGCAGGATCACCGTCGCGTCCTGCTCCATCTGGCCGCTGCTGCGCAGGCTGGCCATCGTCGGCGGCTTGGCCCGGCCGTCTGCGCCGGTCTCCTGCCGGCTCAGCTGCGCCAGCGCCACCACGCTGATCCCCGTCTGCCGGCCAAAGGCCTGCAGGTCGCTGGATATCTGCGTCACCTGCTCATACTCCGAGGCACGATAGCCGCGGCTGGACCGGATCTTCTGCAGGTAGTCCACATACACCACGTCGTAGTGCCGCGCCAGCGCGTGGCTGCGTATGTCCGCCACCGTCATGCCGCTGGCCTCGATCAGGTCCAGCTGCGGGGCTGTCAGCGGCCCAACCCCTTCCGCCATGGTCTGCCAGTCCGCGTCCGACAAGCAGTTGTCCTGCTGCCGGCGCAGCGTGATGCCGGTTCGCTGGGCCACATAGCGGTCGTGCAGCCGGTCAATGTCCGTCTCATAGCTGTAAAAGCCCACGCGCATCGTCCTGGCCATGCCGTGCGCCAGCGCCAGCGCCAACGCCGTCTTGCCTGCGGATGGATACCCGCCCAGGATCACCATGTCGCCGCGCCGCGCCCGTATCTGCTTGTCCAGCCGGTCCATCCCCCACGGGAGATAATCCGGCTTGCCGGCGTGCCGGCGGAAAAAGTCCGCATAGGCGTCTTCCAGACTCCAGCACTTGACCCCCGCCCGCTGCACCAGCAGGGCGTTGGCCTCGTCCACACAGGCCCGGGCCTCGGCCTCGTCCCCGGACTCCACGATGCGCCCGGCAATCTCACGCAGGCGGTACAGCCGCGCCTCCTGCCGCAGGATCGCCGCATAGTCCTGAAAGTGCGCCGCCGTGGGCGTGATGTCCATCAGCTGCACCAGCACGTCCTGCTGCAGCCCCGGCACCCGCGCCAGCACCGTCACCGGGTCCACGTGCCCGCCCTCGCCGAAAATGCTCTGAATCGCGCAGAAGATCGTGCGGTATCCCGGCGTCACAAAGTCGTCCGCCGTCACCTCCTGCAGCGCCGGCCCCACCGTGCGCTCGTCGATCAGCATCGCGCCCAGCAGCGCCGCCTGCGCGTCCAGCAGCTTGTCGTGCAGCAGCTTGTCCTGCCCCTCCATCGTCACAGCTCCGGATAGCATCCCGCCACCTTCTCCGGCTTCCCGCCGCCCAGCAGTGCCTGCCGCCGATCCTCATGCAGCGGATAAAAGCTGTCCCAGCAGCCCTCAATGGTTTCGTCCATCGTCGCCAGCAGCACCGCCCGGCAGACCGTGCCGTCTTCCCCCGCGCTATAGCGCTTCAGCTTCCCCACGGCCACCTTGGCCGCCCGCAGGCTGGTCATGGGGTGCTTTTTCTCTTCCCGCCCGTCCAGAAAGTCCTTCACCCGCTGGCGGATCTCCGCGTCGTCCCCCAGCTCGGCCACGAAATAGGCCTCCACCGCCTCGCGCGCGCGCGCGCTGTCTTGCTTCGTTGTACGTAATTGCTTAGTATTATTAATAATATTATTATATATATTATTATCTAAGCTAGTTCTCTCGCCATTTTTGTCTACTCTAGACATTTTTGACGTGGGGGCATGGCCGCTTTGGCCTGATACCAAGCCATTTTCCGCGCCGTGGGGTAGACATTTTTGGCTACCCCCCACGTCATTTTTGTCAGCCCCATCGGCTGGCTGTAAGTACACCGGCCAGATCTTCCGCGTGATGCTGCTGCCGTCCTTGGCCTTGATCAGCTGCACCCGGACATGTCCGGCTCTGGCCAGCTCCGTCACCAGGCGGCTGGCCGTCCGGTCCGACGCCTGCACCGCCATGCCAAGGCGCTCATTGCTGGCCCAGCAAAAGCCCATCTCTCTGGTCAGCAGCATGATCTCGCCGTACAGCCGCACCGCCGAAGCGCTCAGCTGCCGGTCATGCAGCACCGCTGCCGGGATCACGGCCCAGAAGCTGCGCTCCTGCTGGTCCTCCAGCGCGCGCGCGGTCTTGTCCATCTCGCCCATTTTTTCGTCCTCCATCTTCTCGCGCAGGCCTTGACAACCGGCCTGCAATGTTGTATAATTATTC
>CACXCV010000085.1 GCA_902766215.1 Oscillospiraceae bacterium | reverse complement strand
GTTGTGGATAAAAACGGGCAGGTGCTTATGAAATACTCCAAAGTCCATACCTGTGACTTCGCGGACGAAGCCTGCCTTGCGGGCGGAGACGCGTTTGGCGTGTGCGACTTTCACGGGATCAGGCTGGGGATTATGATCTGCTATGACCGGGAATACCCGGAGAGCGCACGGGTGCTGATGCTCAAAGGTGCAGAGTTGATTCTGGTCCCCAATGACTGCGGCTCCATGAGACCGCGCCTTTGCGCCCTGTCCACCAGAGCCTATGAAAACATGGTTGGCATTGCGATGGCAAACCCCAACGGCGAAAACGCCGGCAATTCCTGCGCGTTCAGCCCGATCTGCTGGGATGAGGACGGGCGCTGCGTGGACAACACGCTGCTGATGGCTGATGCGATGACGGAGGGCCTGTACTATGCCGAGTTTGACATGGAGGCGATTCGGCGCTACCGCGAGAGGGAGATGCTGGGCAACACCTTCCGCAAGGTCAAGGCATACCGCGCGCTGCTCAGCGATCAGATTGAATACCCGTTTCTGCGCGAACACCAACGCGAAAGCTTCTGACGCGCGGAAGCAATGAATACAGCCGCCCGAATGGCCAAGGACCGTTCGGGCGGCTGTGCTGTATCGGCAGTGAGAATATGGAGATAGAACTGCGGCCTTGGCCGGAAATGGCTGCCGTTTATGCCTGGCCGGTGGTCAGGCCCTTGGTCTTCCACTTGCCGCGGCGGTAAGCAATCCAGTTGATGATCATGCCCAGCAGCCATGAGATCAGCAACGAGATAAACAGCGACTCAGGACGACCGACCGGATATTCGTCGCTGCGGGTCAGATAGGCCAGCAGATAGGCGATGGGGATACGGATGACAATGGTGGTGATGATGGAAATCCACATGGGGGTCATGGTGTCGCCCGCGCCGCGCATCACGCCGGAGAGACACTGGGACACGCCCGTGGCGATATAACCCAGGGCGAGGATGCGCATCATGTGGTTGCTCAGCTCGACCAGCGAGGCCGTGTCGGTGAACAGACCCATCAGGTATTTGCCGAAGATCAGGATCAGCGAGACCATCACGACGGACACGCCCAGCGTCATCAGTATGCAGTCCCGGGCGCCCTTTACCACGCGCTCGGGCTTCTGCGCACCGATGTTCTGGCCGGTGAAGGTGGTCAGCGCCATGCCGAAGGAGAAGACCGGCATCATGGCAAAGCCGTCTACGCGCATGATGATCACGTTGGCGGCGATGACAGCCTCGCCAAAGCTGTTGGTCAGCGACTGCACGACGATCATCGACAGCGAGAAGATGGCCTGCGTCAGGCCGGAGGGAAGGCCCAGACGCATTACCTGCTTGACATACAGGCTGCGGGGGCGCAGGGTGGCGCGGGTCACATCGAACGACTCTTTCATCCGCAGCACCTGAATCATGCACAGTGCCGCAGAGACAAACTGTGCCAGAATCGTGGCCAGAGCCACGCCGGCGACGCCCATATTCAAACCGGCGACGAACCAGAGATCCAGGACGATGTTCAGTACCGTGGCGACCAGCAGATAGACCAGCGCGGAAAACGAATCGCCCATGCCGCGCAGCAGGCCGGAGAAGATGTTATAATAGAAGCTGCCGGCGATGCCCAGAAAGATGATGTTCAGATATTGATGGCACCAGTCGATGATGGCCTCTGGCGTGTTGAGCAGCTCGAGCATGGGACGGGAGATGATCACGCCCAGCACCATGATGATCAGCGAGGAGATGGCGGTCAGGGTAATGCAGGTGCCGATGGTGTGGGAAAGCTTGTCCCGGTCCTTGGCGCCGAAATACTGGGACACCATGATGCCTGCGCCGGTGGAGATGCCGACAAAGAGCACCATCAGCAGGCTGAAGATCGGCGCGGCGCTGCCGACGGCGGCCAGCGCGTTGTCACCGACATATTTGCCGACGACAATGGAATCGACGGTGTTGTACAGCTGTTGGGCGATGTTGCCCACCAGCATGGGGAGGGCAAATTCGATGATTCGTTTCCACGGAGTCCCTTCGGTCATATCCCTCGGGGCGAACATGGCGCTGAGCTTCAAACAGAACAACCTCTTTTCAGTCTATAAAATCACTTTGCGATAAAAGCCACAATGATCAAAGAATACCATAATATAATATACAAATCAATTGCTTCTGCGCGGAAACCGGCAAGATTATGCGCCTTGCTGAAAATGCGATCGAATCCACAC
>CACXCV010000084.1 GCA_902766215.1 Oscillospiraceae bacterium | reverse complement strand
TCTTGCCGGCCTCGTCCTCAAACAGACGCAGGCTGAGGCATTTTTCGGCCAGCTTGCGGCACACGGCGGGGGTGTCGGACGGAGCCACGCCCAGCAGAATCAGGTAGCCCTGGCCGATCCGGCCCACGGTCTGCCCGGCAATTTCAACGGATGCCTCGCGCACCCGGGTTAACACAGCGCGCATTCCATGCGCCCTCCCTTCTGATTCAGGCCCGGCCGCGGCGGATCTGCCGCACGCCGGGAATGGACAGCAGCTTGCGCCGCACCGCGTCCAGGTCGCCGGTGTCGCGGATTTCAAACGTGAGCGACACGGCGCCGCGCCCGTTGCCCAGCGAACGGCCGGACAGCTCGGACACGCGGAGCTTCAGCGACGAGAGCGCCATGGCCACGTCGAGAATCAGGTTCTCGCGGTCGTCCACCTCCAGTTCCAGCGAGGTGGAGAAATGCTCCTCGCGGCCGGTGTCCCAGTGGACGCGCACCCAGCGGTTGTCGGTGTTGTCCCGGGCGGCGGCTGCGTTGGGACAGTCGCGCCGATGCACCGACACGCCAAAGCCCTTGGTGATAAAGCCCACAATGTCGTCGCCGGGCACGGGCGTGCAGCAGCGGGCAAACTTGACCATGCAGTGCTCCAGCCCCTCGACGATGATGCCCGATTCGTTCTTGCGGGCGGTGGTGTGAATCTCGGTCAGCAGCTTTTCCGGCTGCTGCATGCTGCGCGTGGCGCGCTGCAGCTCGTCGCGTACGCGGTTTACGGCCTTCAGTGCGGTGATGCCGCCATAGCCGATGGAGGCATAGACGTCGTCCATGCTGCTCTGCGACAGCTTTTGCAGCAGCGCCTGGGTCAGCTCCGGGTCGCTGAGCACCGAGGGGTTAAAGCCCGCGTGGCGCAGTTCGGCCTCAAAGCTGGCCTTACCCTGCTGGATGTTTTCGTCCCGGCGCTCGCGCTTGAACCACTGCTTGATCTTGATGCGCGAGCTGTTGGACTGGCACAGCGACAGCCAGTCGCGGCTGGGTCCCTTGGCGGCGTTCGAGGTCAGCACCTCGACAATGTCGCCGTTCTGCAGCCGGGTGTCAAAGCCCACAATGCGCGAGTTGACCTTGGCCCCCACCATGCGGTTACCCACCTCGGAGTGGATGGCATAGGCAAAGTCGATGGGTGTGGAGCCGGCGGGCAGGCTGATCACCTTGCCCTTGGGCGTGAAGACAAACACCTCGTCGTCGAACATGTCGACCTTCAGCGAGCTGATAAAGTCCTCGGCCTCGGTGTCCTGCTGGTTTTCCAGCAGGCGGCGCACCCACTCATAGTCCTGCTCGCCGGTTTTCACGCCGTCCTTATACTTCCAGTGGGCGGCCACGCCGTATTCGGCCACCTGGTGCATCTGCCAGGTGCGGATCTGCACCTCGAAGGGGATGCCCTCGCTGCCGATGACGGTGGTGTGCAGGCTCTGATACATGTTGGGCTTGGGTGTGGAGATATAGTCCTTGAACCGGCCGGGGATCAGGTTGTACAGGTCGTGTACCTGCCCCAGGGCGGTGTAGCAGTCGGCAATCGAGTCGGTGATGATGCGGAAGGCATAGAGATCATACACCTCGTCGAGCTGCTTGTTCTGGTTGTACATCTTGCGGTAGATGGAATAGATATGCTTGATGCGGCCATAGATGGTGCAGTGAATGCCCATCTGCGCCATGCGCTCCTCCAGCTTTTCCTGCACGTGGGACATAAAGGCCTCGCTGTAGGCCTGCTTGGCGCTCAGCTCGCGGGTGATTTCGGCATAGCCCACCGGGTCGAGATAGCGCAGCGAAATGTCCTCCAGCTCCCACTTGACGCGCTGCATGCCCAGCCGGTGAGCCAGCGGCGCATAGATCTCCATGGTTTCCAGCGACTTGGTGCGTTGCTTTTCCGGCGGCTGAAACTGCATGGTGCGCATGTTGTGCAGCCGGTCGGCGATTTTGATGAGGATCACGCGGATGTCGCGGCTCATGGCCATGAACATCTTGCGCAGATTCTCCATCTGCTCGTCCTCGTGGGTGGAATAGTTCACGCGGGTCAGCTTGGTCACGCCCTCTACCAGGTCGGCCACAGTGGGGTTGAACACCCGGGCCAGCTCCTCGTGGGTGCAGCTGGTGTCCTCAATGGTGTCGTGCAGCAGCGCGGCCAGAATGGAGTCCGGGTCGTCCAGGCCCATCTCGGCCACAATCGCGGCGGTGGCCAGCGGATGAATGATATACAGCGAAACCTTGTCCTTGCGGAACGAGCCGCGGTGCTTCTGCGCGGAAAAGTAATAGCCGCGCTCCAGCAACTCCATGGACATGCTGGGCGCGTGGCGGCGCACAGCTTCCTGCAGCTTGATATAGAATTCGGGCGCCAGGTCCATCCCGGTCACCTGCCTTTCTGAGTAAAAACGTTTTGATTCATCCCGTCTCTCCGCCGCACCGCTGCCGCAGGGCCAGGAGGATGGGCGAGCGGTTGAGGTCCACACGCTGCGCCGGCTCGTCCTTCAGGCGGATTTCATACTGCTCCTGCCGGCGGGACACCGACAGCAGGCCGCACTCCTGAAACACGTCCAGGCAGATCCGCGTGCGCACAAAGCTGACGGGCTGGCCCACGCTGCGGGCAATCTTGCGGCAGAGACAGTCGGCCTGCTCGCGCAGCACGCCGTCCTGGCAATGCCCCTTCAGATAGCGCCACACGGCGACAAACTCGCTGCGCGGCGGCAGCAGCGACGCGGCCTCCGGCTGTGTCAGCGGCTCGCCGCTGCGGTGGCGCTGATACAGCTGGCGCGCAGCCTCGCAGGCGGTGCGCTCCGGCTCCATCAGGCGCAGGTCGGTCAGCTGCAGCTGCACGCTGCGCAGCCCGCGAAACTCGTTGACCTGGGGCATGCAGGCCGCTTCGATCACGTCGCCGGGGGCCACACCGGCCCGCAGGGCCGTCGTGGAGAAGAAAATGCCGCCCAGCTCCTCGTCGCCCAGGCGCAGGCGCAGGCGCAGATGCTTGCCGCCGCCCACCTCGGCGGCCTGCACCACTGTCAGCCCGCTGACGCAGATCATCGGGCGGGGACACTCGGCGCCGCAGGGCTCCAGCGCCTGCAGCGCTTCCACCTGCGAAAGCGTCAGCAGCGCCGGGTCGGTCACGCGGCAGTCCAACCGGATCGAGGCCGGGGGCGCGCCGCCGGCGCGATAGCCGCGAACCAGCTCGGTCAGCGCCTGACGGAAGGCGTCGATCTGCCCGGCGCGGATGGTAAAGCCGGCCGCCAGCTGGTGCCCGCCATAGCGCTCCAGCAGCGGCGAGAGCCGGTGCAGCGCGTCGATCAGCGGAAAGCCGCCGTAGCTGCGGCAGCTGGCCTTGCCGCTCTCGCCGTCCAGGCAGATCAGGCAGGCAGGGCAGCCATATTCCTCGCTCAGGCGCGAGGCGACGATCCCTACCACGCCCTGGTGCCAGTCTGCGCTGGCCAGCACAATGACCTCGGGCGTCTGCCCGGCCAGCTGGCGGCGTGCGTCGGTGTGGATGGCCTGCTCCACGCTCTGCCGCTCACGGTTGAGGGTGCAGAGCGTCGCGGCCAGGGCGGCGGCCTCGCCGGCGTCGCGGGTCAGCAGCAGCCGCAGGGCAATGTCCGCCTGCCCCATGCGCCCGGCGGCGTTGATCCGCGGGGCCAGCAGATAGCCGATGGTGGTGGCGGTAATGGCTGATGGCTCGGCGCCGCTTTCGGCCAGCAGCGCGCGCACACCCACCCGGGGGCGGGTGTGCAGCGCGGCCACGCCCTGGGCGACAATGGCGCGGTTTTCGCCCAGCAGGGGCATCACGTCGGCCACAGTGCCCAGCGCCAGCAGGTCGCAGAAGCGGGCCAGCAGCGCCTGCTGTTCGCCCTCGATGGCGGCGGCCAGCTTGAAGGCCACGCCCACGCCGGCCAGACCGCGGAAGGGATAGCCGTCGCCGGGACGGTGCGGATCGACCACCGCCAGCGCCTCGGGCAGCGTGTCGCCGCAGGTGTGATGGTCGGTGATGACCAGATCCATCCCCAGTTCGCGGCACAGCCGGGCCTCTTCCACGGCGGTGATGCCGCAGTCAACCGTGACGACCAGCCTGACGCCCTGCCCGCGCAGCTGCTCCAGCGCCCGGGCGGACAGGCCATAACCCTCGTCCAGCCGGCCGGGAATATAGCTGACCACGTCGCCGCCGCGCCCGCGCAGATATTCACACAGCAGGCACGTGGCGGTGACGCCGTCCACGTCATAGTCGCCGAAGACGCAGATGCGTTCGCCGCGCTCCAGCGCCAGCAGCACCCGCTCGCGGGCGGCGGCCATGCCGCCCAGCGCCATCGGGTCGGGCAGGGGGGCGCGGACGCTGCCAAGAAATGCGCTGGCCAGGGCAGGCGTGTCCAGCCCGCGGGCCGCCAGAATCTGCGCCAGCAGCGCGGGAATTCCTGCCTGCTGCAGCGCGGCCGCCGCCTCCGGCGCTGCCTGGCCAATGTCCCAAACGGGGTATTTCATGCCTGCACCTCCTCTTATGTAAATCTCTGCGAAGTTCGCGCGGTAAGGCCGAAAGGATGCCATATCCTTTATTATAACAAACGCGGCTGCGGATGACAACGGCAATTTTCAACGACCCTCCCGGGAAAAGCACCGGCACTTTGAGCATTGCGCTGCGCATGAAACGGCAATTTGTCCTGTTTTGCGGCAAATACAGCGAAAAAGCCCGGCGCCGGGGACAAAAAATGACCCCTGACGCCGGACTTGCGCACCCGGTTGACAGAAAACCGGAGCATAACAGGAGAAACCGGAGATTATGTCAAACGCGATATGGCCGAACCGGCAGAAAAAAGTTCCGGCCGGGCCTGTGCAAACACCTGTGCATAATGTGCAAAACCCGTGCTGACCCAACGCATCCCAGAAGACCACCCGGCATTTTCCAGCTGTATTTTTCGCCGGGAAACCGTGTCCGCCGGCGGCCATAACAAAAGCAACCCCTCCGGCGCAGAAGTGAGAATGCCGGCCCGATTGACCCGGCTGCGCAAACCGGGCAGGCCCGCCGCGGCTCAGCCCCGGGCGGGAACCAGCCGCAGCGCGCAGCGCTGGCGGCGCAGGGCCAGCAGCGTTCCGCCCCGGCGGCCCATCTCCAGCGCCAGGCGGCAGCGGTCGCCCGGCTGCAGGGCCGGGGCCTGCGGCAGGCGCAGCGTCACCTGCTGCCCGCCCTGACAGAGCGTCAGCTCCGCCCCGTGGACCGAGCGCACCAGCCCGGTGTAGATCCGCACGCGCCCGGCGCGGACGCTGCGGCGCATGCGCCGCGCGTCGCGCAGCAGGGACAGGGACAGGGCTGTGGCCAGCACTGCAGCGCCCCACAGGCCCATTCCCAGCCCCAGTCCCCAGCCCAGCGCCATCACCAGCGCCGCTTCCAGCGGCTCCGGCTGGCGCAGCTCCTGCTCACTCATGACATACCACATCGCTGGCGCCTCCCGTGTTGTTGTATGCTGCAATTCTAACGAAAAGAATGTCCGATTTTCAGGACAGAGCCCCTTGCCAACCAGACCTTTTTGTGCTATGATACAGCGCAATGCAAAAAACGACAAGGATGGAGGCGCGTTTGAAATGGAGGACGGACTGGTCCGCATCAACAGTTATCACTGCCATCGCTTTGATCCGACGGCTGCTGCGCCGGAGGACCTGTGCATTGAGGACATTGCCCACGCCCTGAGCCTGCTCTGCCGGGCTAACGGGCACCTGCGCCTGTTCTATTCGGTGGCGCAGCACTGCCTGTCCTGCCAGCGCGAGGCGGCGGCCCGGGGCTGGAGCGCGCGGATGCAGCTGCTGTGCCTGCTGCACGACGCCTCCGAGGCCTATATCGGCGACCTGACCCGGCCGCTCAAGCGGCATCTGCCGGCCTTTGCCGCCATCGAGGCGCGGCTGCAGGGGCAGATTTACGCGGCGCTGGACGTGCCTCCCCCCACCCCGGAGGAGGCGCGGCAGGTGGCCGAG
>CACXCV010000083.1 GCA_902766215.1 Oscillospiraceae bacterium | reverse complement strand
GTGGGCAACGGGGAAAAGGCAAAGTTCACCGGAACCATCGAGGAAAACAGCCAGTTTACCATTCAGAATGCGGACGCCAGTAAAAAGACCAAAGCCTATCAGAACAAAATCATCTATGACAGCCAGCTGGACCCCACGGGCAATGGCATCAAGCTGGGGAAAAAGGTTGGCGGGTGCTTTGCCTATTCCCTGTTTTGCACGAGCTATGTCTATGGCAGCTCGGTTAAGACGCGGGAGTGCGGCAAGCTGACCGAGGCCGGCGTGCGCGACTTTGTGCACCGGTGGGTCGACCCGGGCGAGAGCCTGCGCTATCGCTATAAGAATGGCATGCACACCATCGCCTTCCTGGGTGAGGCGGACAACGGCAAGGGCTTTTACTACATCAGCTACAACGGTGGCCGGCGCGCCCTGTCCACCTGCCTGAAGTGCGGCGCCGAGGCCTATGGATGGCTGGATCAGTGCGCCAAGTGCCGCTCAAAAAACATAGAGCGCAAAGTGATTGAAAAGACAAACGGAAACAAAAGAAAGATCTGCCACGACATCCAGGTGCAGTATACCACCTATGCGGCGTTTGCCGCCATGGTCAAGACGCTGACGAACCGCGATGCCAACGGCGGCTCGTATGCCAGTGGCAAGATCAGGTCCTTTGCGGCGGTCCGCGCCGGCAACAAGGCGGCCGCTAAGATCATCCGCCTTGCCTGCCCGGTGGAGGCTAGCGTCAGCCTGGACGGCTTTGTGCTTGACAGCGAACACGGCCCCTTCGAGCGCCTGTTTGGCACAGTGGAGACGGTGGAAAGCGGCGCGGAGCGCACGATCACCTTTGTCCTGGACGGCAGCGAGGACTATCAGCTGGAGATCCGGGGCACGGGCGAGGGCAGCATGGACGTCGAGGTGGAATATCTGGACGCGGACGGCAGCTCGATGGGCGCGCAGTGCTTTGTGGGCGTCCCTGTTACGCCGGACACGCAGATTACTGCCAGCAGCCTGGAGCCGGACAGCACGGCCGTGCTCTATGTGGACGACGGGGAGGAAACCACCGCCTGGGGCGCCAACCCGGGCGAAACGGCCTATGGCCCCAGCGAAGAATACTGGTCCGGCGATGACGCGCCCGAGAACGATGCGATGGACGAGAACCCTGACCTGGAGAACGGGCAGTCTGCCCCAGCCTATGACATCACCATCGCGGCGTCCGGCCGCGGTGACGTCACGGCCAGCCGCTGGCGCTGACAGAGCTGCCGGACGGCCGCTGGCACTTTGTCATGCCCCGCGGCCCGGTGACGGTCACGGCGGTCTTTGCCTCTGCGGCTGCGTTTACAGACGTTGCCCCGCAGGACCACTTCTATGAGGCGGTCTGCTGGGCTGTGGAGCAGGGTGTGACGGGCGGAACCGACGCAGAGCACTTCTCTCCCGCCCTGCCCTGCACCCGCGGGCAGGTGGTTACGTTCCTGTGGCGCACGGCAGGCTGCCCGGTGGTGGACAATGTCATGCCCTTTGCCGACGTCCCGGCCGACGCTTATTATACCGAGGCAGCGCGCTGGGCAGTCAGCCGGGGGATTACCACCGGCACAGGCGGCAATGCCTTCAGCCCCGACGCGCCCTGCACCCGCGCGCAGATTGTCGCCTTCCTTTTCCGGAACGCGGCACGGTAAGCAGCGTAAAAAAGAAAGCCGCAGCGGCGTGAATTCTCACGCCGCTGCGGCTTTGCTTGCGGGGGATGAAATAATTACTTCTTGCGGAAGCTCATGCAGTCGGTGCACTGATCCTGGGTGGGATTGCACTCGTGGGTGCCCACCAGAATGCTGTTGAGCGAGCAGTAGTCAACGTCCTGGCAGTGGTTGGCGCAGGATTTCACGGTACATTCGATACACTTGTTTGCACTCATGGGGAAAGCCTCCTTTTTCATGTCGCCGCAGGGCGGCGGGATGGAGATAGCTTTCCACCGGACGCGCCGATTATCCGCCGGAAGGAGCAACTATTGACTGGATGAATCTGGATTTTTTCGCACCTGCTCCGTCGTGGGCAGCTGAGCCCACAGGCGGCGGGCCTGCCAGGCGGACAGCACAGCCACGACCAGCGCCCCCAGCTCGGCGGCGACCAGTCCGCCGGGGCCGGCCAGCAGCCCGGCCTGATAGGCCGCGGCGGGGAAATCCGCCAGCGCGTGCAGGCAGATGGCGGCCAGATACAGCCAGCTCCGCTCCGGCTGCCACACCGAGGCAAACACCAGCACCGACAGGCTGACCTGCAGCAGCAGGGCGATGGCGCGCTCGACGGCACCCCAGAGGCACTCCGCCGGCGTGATGCTGGCCACCTGCTCCAGCGCCTGGGTGACCAGCGCGGCCTCGTCACCGGTGAACATATCCAGCAGCGTGGGCATCAGGCCTGAGTTGATCAGCAGCGCCAGCAGCAGACAGGACAGCGCCGCCGCGCCGGACACGGCCAGGCATTCATACCCGCCGTGGCCCAGACCATAGCTGACGGCAGTTTCGCGGCCGCCGCTGCGGCGCAGCAGATACTTGAAGGCCATAAACCGGCCGGTTTCCTCAAACAGGCCGGCGGCCAGCCCGGCATAGAGTACATACAGCCCCTGGTTGGCGGCGATGGCCCGTGAAACGGCGTTGTCGCTGACTAAAAACGCATAGTGCAGCACCTGCTCCAGCAGCTGGGCGAAGACGAGAAACACCACCATGCCGATCACGGCCGGCGTCAGGCTGGCGCGGCTGTGCCTGCGCCACCAGACCAGCAGCACAATGGGCAGCGCGGTGACAAACAGCAGCTGACCCGCCAGCGCGGCGATCACGCTGCCGGGGACGAGGGAAAACGCTGCGGCGCTCATTGTGATTCCTCCTTTGCTCCGCTGGTGAGGATGCTCAGCTTGTCCAGCTGATAAAACACATTGACCGGCGCGGGCGTCAGCCCGGACACCGAGCCGCGGTCGGTCATCACGGCGCGGGTTTTGAACAGGATGGGGCACAGCAGCCCCTCGTCCATAATCAGCCGGTGCAGGTCGTAAAAGTTGCCGCTGTTTTCCATGGCGGCGGCGCACAGCACGGGCGCGTCGTCGTGCTGGACGGCAAAGCCGGACAGCGCCCCGCCGAAGAAGGCGCTCAGGTCAAAGTCGGCGGTCAGCCGCACCTCGCAGTACAGCAGATCATAGCCGCCCAGCTCGACCAGCGAGTCATAGTTGCTGCCGGCGGCAGAGAGCACCTCGATCTCCAGCCCGCTCTCGCGCAGGCTGGCCGCAATGGCCTCGGCCGCGGCGGCATTGGTGGCGTTGTCGCTGTTGACCAGCAGCGTCCCCCGGCGGCCGGTCAGGCCGGCCTCGGCCACAGCTCCGGCCAGCGCTCCCTCCCTGGGGCCATAGTCGTCGGCCAGCGAGGCAAAATAGCTGGGGCAGCGCGGCTGCATGGGCAGCGTGGCTGCCACGCCATAGCCGTCGAAATACTCGGTGATCAGTCCCTGCCGGTCGATGGCGTGGGTTACGGCGGCGCGGACAGCGGCAGACTGGAACAGCGGGCTCTCGCCGTTGAAGGAGAGAAACTGCATCACCGTGGTGTCCTGGCTCCACAGCTCATAGTTGCTGTGGAAGTTTACCGCGCCCACGGTGTTCAGGTCGGAGACCACCAGGCTGATCCGGCCAAACTCAAAGGCGTCGCGCACCGAGTCGGTGTTGTCCACGGCGTGCAGGCAGATGCGCCCGATGGGCGCATCGCCCCCGCGCCAGCCGGACACGTGTTCGAGATACGCCCCGTCGGCTGTCTGGATCAGGACATAAGGCCCGGTGCCCAGCGGCGACTGCACCGAGTCGGCGCGGATCACCGGCACGTCCAGCAGCAGCGGCAGGCTGCCCATGGCCTGACGCAGCGTGAGCACCACCTGGTTCTGACTGGCCTGCACGATGGTGTCCACACAGGCCAGGCGCGCGGCGTAGAGGTCACTTTTGCGCGCCAGCTCCAGCGAATAGACCACGTCGGCGGCGGTCAGCGCCACGCCGTTGGAAAACGCGGCATCCTGCCGCAGCGTAAAGGTCCAGGTGCGCCCGTCGGCCGAGGCTTCATAGCTCTGGCACAGCAGCGGCTCGGCCTCAAAGCCGGGCGTCAGCTGAAACAGCCCCTCGTACAGCAGCGGCAGAAAGGTCCAGTTGACAGTGCTGCGGCTGAGATAGGGGTTGAGACTCAGATCCGGCGAATAGCCCAGGGTGAACAGCGCCTCGGTGCGGCTGGTGTCCAGGTGGATGCCGCTGTCGGCGCCGTCCTCCTGCGGACGGGTGTCCTCCGGTGCCTGATCCGCCGGGGCAAAGAGCGTGCAGCCGCAGAGCAGCAGCAGCGCCAGCGCGGCGGCAAGCAAACGTTTCATTTCGCCACCTCCTTGCAGACAATGACAGCCCCCTGCGAACCGCGCGCCGCGCCCATCCGCCGGTGGGACCAGAAGCGGTCGGTGCGGCAGGCGGTGCAGCTGTCCGAGCAGTCGACGGTCCGCACGCCGGCCCGCTGGAGCCAGAGCCGATTGAGCCCCTTGAGATCCACATGCCACTTGGCTCCTGCCGGGTGGAGGAACGGCGCGGCGGCCTCGCCCAGCGCGGCGCACATGGCTGCCGGCACGTCGCCGTCGGTTTCAAAGCAGCACAGCCCGATGCCCGGGCCGATGGCGCAGCGCAGCGACTCCGGTCGCGAACCGAAGGCCGCGGTCATGGCCTGCGCCGTTTTCTCCGCCAGACCCAGCGCCGTGCCGCGCCAGCCGCAGTGGGCTGCGCCCACGGCTCCGGTGTCCGGGTCATAGAGCAGCACGGGGATGCAGTCGGCAGTGAAGATCACCAGCGCCGTGCCCGGCACGTCGGTGATCAGCGCGTCGCAGTCCGGCCGCGGCGCGTCCAGCCCGGCCGGGTCGGCGGCGGTCACACGGCGGATGACATCGCCGTGTACCTGGCGCGTCAGCACGCAGCGGGCCGGGTCAAAGCCCACGGCCCGGCCCAGGCGGGCATAGTTTTCAGCCAGCGCGGCCGGGCTGTCGCCCCGGCCCAGGCCGAGATTCAGCGAGGCCAGCGCCCCGCCGCTTGCCCCGCCCAGCCGCGTGGGAAAGGCATGGGGCGCGGCAATCAGCGGGCTGGCCTCGTATTCCAGTGCGGTATTCTGCCGGATGATCATTGGCCTGCCTGCTCCTTGCCCAGGCAGCAGTGTTTATACTTTTTACCGCTGCCGCAGGGGCAGGGGTCGTTGCGGCCCACCTTGACGGCCTTGCGCACCGGCTGGCGCTTAACCGCACCCTTGGCTGTGGCGCCCTCGGCGGTGACGGTGGCCACCTTTTTGCGCTGCAGGGCCGCGTCGGGATCCTCGCGGCGCAGGCGCACGGTGAACAGGCGGCGCACGGTTTCCTCGCGGATGGCGGCAATCATGGCCTCGAACATGTCATAGCCCTCGCGCTTGTATTCAATCACGGGGTCGTTCTGACCGTAGGCGCGCAGGGAGATGCCCTGGCGCAGCTCGTGCATGGCGTCAATGTGGTCCATCCAGAACTCGTCCACCACGCGCAGCAGAATCACGCGCTCCAGCTCGCGCATGACGGGGGCGGTGAATTCCTCCTCCTTGCGGGCATAGGTTTCCAGGGCCAGCGCCTTCAGCCGGGCTACCACGTCCTCGCCGCTGAGCTGGTCAAGGTCCTCGTGGCTCATGGTAAAGGCGCCGGGGGCGAAATACAGTCCCTCCAGCGGCGCGATGGCCGCGCGGACCGAGGCCTCGTCGGCAAAATAGCCGCTTTCGGCGGTGTGGGCGGCCACGGCCTGCCGCAGCACGCCCTCCAGCATGCCCACAATGCTCTCGTGCAGGTCCTCGCCGTCAAGCACCTTGCGCCGCTGCTCGTAGATGACGGTGCGCTGGGTGTTCATCACGTCGTCGTATTCCAGCACGTTTTTGCGCAGCTGGAAGTTGCGGCTCTCCACGCGCTTCTGGGCGCTTTCGATGGCGTTGGTCAGAATCTTCTGGTCGATGGGCGTGTCCTCGTCGATGCCCAGCGTTTCCATCATGCCCTTGATGCGCTCGGCGCCGAACAGGCGCATGATGTCGTCCTCCATGGACAGGTAGAACCGGGTCTCGCCGGGGTCGCCCTGGCGGCCGGAGCGGCCGCGCAGCTGGTTGTCAATGCGGCGGGACTCGTGCCGCTCGGTGCCGATGATGAACAGGCCGCCGGCGGCGCGGACCTTCTCGGCCTCGCCGGCCACGGCCGGCTCGTGTGCGGCCAGCGCCTGGCGATAGGCGGCGCGGGCGGAGAGAATGTCGGCGTCGTCCGTCTCGGCATAGGAGTCGCACTCAGCCAGCAGGGCCTCGTCCATGCCGCCGCGGCGCAGGTCGTCCTTGGCCAGAAAGTCGGCGTTGCCGCCCAGCATGATGTCG
>CACXCV010000082.1 GCA_902766215.1 Oscillospiraceae bacterium | reverse complement strand
GCTCCGCCATCTCGGCATAGGGTCTGCCCGCCAGCACCAGAGGCAGATAGATGTTGTCCTCCAGCGTAAACGTGTCCAGCAGGTTGAAGTCCTGAAACACAAAGCCCAGGTTGTCCCTGCGGAAGGCGGCGACCTCCGACTCGCGGATCCCGGCTAGGTCGCGCCCGTCCAGCAGCACGCTGCCGCCGGTGGGCCGGTCCAGCGCCGCCAGAATGTTCAGCAGCGTGGTTTTGCCGGAGCCGGATTCGCCCATAATGGCCACATATTCGCCCTGCTCCACGCTGAAGTTCACGTTTTTCAGTGCCTCGACCTGGCTGCCGCCAAAGCGGGTGGTATAGACCTTGCGCAGGCCGCTGACCTCTAACATACTCATCGTAAGTCCTCCCATTCGGTTTTCTGGCCTGATTATAGCAGCGCCGGGAAATGCGCCGCCATTGATTCGGCTTACATTTCCCGGCGGAAATCTTACAGTTTTGTAAGGCGTTACTCCGGACGAAGCGGATACTGCTCCAGCGCAATCCGGACAGTGGTTCCCTTCCCCAGCTGCGAGGTAAGGCTGATCTCTGCGCCCAGGTTTTTGCAGATGCGGCGGCACAGATACAGCCCCAGGCCGCTGGCCCGCGGGTCCACCCGCCCGTTGATCCCCGTATAGCCCCGCTCGAACACCCGGGGCAGGTCCTCCGGGGCAATGCCGATCCCCGTGTCCTCGATGCAGAGGGTTTTGGGCTGCTGCAGATAGATGCGGATGCCGCCCGTGCGGGTGTATTTCAGCGCATTGGACAGCAGCTGCTCGATAACAAAGCCCAGCCACTTTTCATCGGTGATCAGCATCAGCTCCGTCGGCTCATAGCGCAGGCTGAGCCGGCGGCTGATAAACTCCGCTGAAAACCGCCGGACCGACTGCCGGACGATGTCGTCCAGCCGGTGCCGGCGGAAGACATAGTCTCCGCCGGCGCTGTCCAGCCGCAGATAGGCCAGCACCATCTGCACATACTGCTCCACGCGGAACAGCTCGCCCGACAGCCGCCGCGACAGGGCCGAGTCCTCGTTTTGCAGCGTAAGGCGCATGGCGGCGATGGGCGTTTTAATCTGGTGGGCCCAGACGGTATAATAGTCGATCATGTCGCGATAGCGCGCGTCCATGTCCGTCTGCAGAGCCGCCGTCTCCGCCTGAAGCACGGCGATCAGCTGCTGATAGTCCGCCTGCTCGATGCTCTGCGCCGGGGGCAGCCTGGTCAGCGTGGCGGCAGTCAGCCGCCTGGCCCGGCACAGCTGCCGGTGCCTGGCCCGCACGCGGGCAAAGTCCCGCGCCAGCAGCCCCAACCCCAGCAGCGCGCACAGCGCCGCCGGATAGCCCACTGCCGCCAGCGGCAGATGATACAGGGCAAAGGACAGGGCAAACACCGCGCAGAACCCCGCAGCTGCCAGAATCACGCCCCGCCGCTGCCGCAGATATGCAAGAACCAGCTCCATGCGCCCGCCCTCCTCCTCCGGCTTACCGGACCGCATAGCCCACGCCGGCCTGCGTGGTGATAAAGCCCTCCAGCCCGGCGGCGTTCAGCTTTTTCCGCAGGCGGTTGACGTTCACCGTCAGCGTGTTGTCATCGACATACTGATCCGTCTCCCACAGGCGCTCCATCAGCCGCTCGCGGCTGACCACCCGCCCCTTCTGCTGCATCAGGCACAGCAGGATGCGGTGCTCGTTTTTCGTCAGGTCAATCTTCTGCCCCGCATAGCACAGCGTCCCGTCGGCGGTGGAAAGCTGTGCGCCGCGGTGCTCCAGCATGGGCGCGGCGGTGTAAAAATCATAGGTGCGGCGCAGTAGCGCCTGCACCTTGGCCATCAGCACGCTCATGTCAAAGGGCTTGGCAATGAAGTCGTCCGCACCCAGGTTCATGGCAAGGACAATGTTCATGTTGTCCGCGGCGGAGGAGATGAAAATCACCGGCGCGTTCGAAACCTTGCGGATTTCCTGGCACCAGTAATAGCCGCTGTAAAACGGCAGGGCGATATCCAGCAGCACCAGGTGCGGCTGCACCTGGGCAAATTGCTCCATCACATGGCGAAAGTCCTCCGTCAGGCAGACCTCCAGCTCCCACTGGGCCGCGTGCTCGCGGATGGCCTCGGCAATGCCCGGGTCGTCCTCCACCAAAAGCAGCTTGTACACGGTTGTTCCTCCCCCTCTGGGGCAATCGCCCCCGCCGATACTATACCAGCTTCGCGCTCCGAGTGCAAGCCCCGGCCGCCCGGCGGCATTTTCGCGGTTGACGCGCCGCGCCCGATGGGATAAAATAGACCCGCGCCGAACCCTGCGCTCAGCGGCGCATTTTCAATTTTCTGACACACTGTTCACCGGAGGCACGCCATGATCTGCGAAATCACCGATTTTTCCGCGCCGGAGCTGGACGTCTACGCCCGCCTGACCGAAAACCAGCTGGTCAACCGGGCTGATCCGGCCAACGCCATGTTCATTGCCGAAAGCCCGCTGGTGATCGGCCGGGCGATGGACGCCGGCTGCGTCCCCCTGTCGTTTTTAATGGAGCGGCGGCATGTGGAGGGCCAGGGCCGGGCGCTGCTGGCCCGCTGCGGCAGCGGCGTCCCGGTCTATACCGCCGAGCTGTCCGTGCTGACCCAGCTGACCGGCTTTCACCTCACGCGGGGGATGCTCTGCGCCATGCGCCGGCCGGCGCTGCCCACGGTCGCGGCGGTCTGCCGGGGCGCACGGCGGATCGCCGTGCTGGAAAACGTGATGAACCCCACCAACATCGGCGCCATCTTCCGCTCGGCCGCCGCACTGGGGATCGACGCGGTGCTGCTGACCAGCGCCGGCAGCGACCCGCTGTATCGCCGGGCTTCGCGCGTAAGCATGGGCAACGTGTTTCTGATTCCCTGGACCTATCTGCCCGAGGACCGGCCCTGGCCGGCGCTGCTGCACGAGCTGGGCTTTCAGACCGTGGCCATGGCCCTGCGGGACGACGCCCGCCGCCTGGACGACCCGCAGCTGATGGCAGCAGACAAGCTGGCCATCGTCCTGGGGACCGAGGGCGACGGCCTGGCGGCCCAAACCATCGCCTCCTGCGACTATACTGTTAAAATCCCCATGTCCCATGGCGTCGATTCGCTGAACGTGGCCGCTGCCAGCGCCGTGGCCTTTTATCAGCTGGGCCTGCAGGCCCGGTGAGCCAGCGGATTTTTTCACTCTTTTTGAAAAAAAGGTTTGCAATCCCCCTGCGGATGTGCTATGATATCTGGGCTGAGAAACAGCATCCGGGTGTGGCGAAGTTTGGTATCGCGCTTGAATGGGGTTCAAGAGGCCGCTGGTTCGAATCCAGTCACTCGGACCAGGATAACCACGACAACTGTCGTGGTTATCTTTTTTCATTTTCCGCCCAATCGGATTCATCTGTTCAAGAAAAGGAAGCATCACCCATGGAAGCAAACCTCAAGCTGGGCCAGCATCTCCTGACAGCCAGTATTCTGGCCTGGATGCGCAAAAACACTGTCATGCTCATTGCCCTGGCCGCCGCAGCCGTCACCAGCATAGTCATCCCAATCGACCGGGCGTATCTGGGCTATTTCGACTATAAGACACTGGCCTGCCTGTTCTGCGTGCTGGCCGTGGTCTGCGCACTGAAGGACATCAACTTTTTTTATCTGCTGGCCAGAAAGCTGATCCACTGCTTTAAAACCGCGCAGATGAGCGTGCTGGCGCTGGTGTATATCACCTTCCTCGGCTCCATGCTGATTGCCAACGACATGGCGCTGCTGACCTTTCTGCCCCTGGGCTATTATGTGCTGCATACCACCGGGAAAGAGCGGTATATGGCCTTCACCTTTATCATGCAGAACATTGCCGCCAACCTGGGCGGGATGCTTACCCCCTTTGGCAACCCGCAGAATCTGTATCTCTATACCCGGTTTCAGATTCCCAACGGCGCGTTTATGCAGATTATGGCTCCGCCGTTTCTGCTCTCCGTGGCGCTGATTACCGTCTGCTGCCTTGTTTTTGTCAAGCCGGAGCCGCTGGAGCTCCGTGACGAGCCCATTGCCTTCGACGTCCGCCGGGTGGTTCTCTACGGGGCGCTGTTCGCCCTGTCGATCGCCATCGTCTTCCGCGGCATTCCCTATTGGATCGGGCTGGCGGTCATCCCGGCGGTGCTGCTGTTTGCCGACCCCAAAGCGCTGAAGTCCGTAGACTATCCGCTGCTGCTGACCTTTGTGTTCTTTTTCATCTTTGCCGGCAACATGGCGCGGATCGGCGCGGTGCGCCAGTTTTTCTCGCTGTTTCTGGGCCGCAACACACTGCTGTTCAGCGCCCTGTCCTGCCAGTGCATCAGCAACGTCCCCTCGGCCATCCTGCTCTCGCAGTTCACCGGCAACTATGCCGACCTGTTGGTCGGCGTCAACATCGGCGGCGTGGGCACGCTGATCGCTTCGCTGGCCAGCCTGATCACCTTCCGCGAGTATGTCCGTCACAATCCCGGCAGGGCCGGGCGGTACATCGCCGAATTTTCCGCCTTCAACTTCTCGTTTCTGTTTATCCTGCTGGGCTTTATGCAGCTGCTCAAGCTGCTGTAATTGCCGGGCCGGCAGCGGCGCGGGGAAGAATCCCCGCCGTTTGCTGAAAAATATCTCTCATGCCGAACGAAAACGCAGAGCCGGACTCCCTGCAGCGGAGTCCGGCTCTTTTCCTGTCAGACAGGAATCGCGTTCTGACTTCTGAGCGCATGAAGGACGTTCTGAATAATGGGAATCAAAGCCGCCGCCTCTTCCTCTGTACATTCTTCAATCAGCAGCTGAAGCTGGCAGAGTGCGGGAGATTCCCCGCAGCATTTCCGAGTTGAAAATCTCCCGCGCATCAATCAGCAGAATGCGAATGAGCGGATACAGGACCTCCATTTTCGGGTTGCCCCGATAGTTTTCAATGTTCAAAACTGTACGAACGTCGATATCCGCTTTTTCCGCAACCTCATTCTGTGTAAAGCCCATTTTTTCACGGGCACGTTTGACCGCATCGCCAAGCGGGCGAGAATATTCAGGCATTTCAATTCACCTCTGGCATATTCTGCAATACACCTTCTTTCGATTGCATTCGCCGCAATTCATCTCATATATGCACTGTGGCGCATGTATCAGTGAGCAAGCCAGCGCAGGGCCGCCAGCATCCTCTTTTCGGGCGCGCTCCGCCGCACGAAGGCCGGTCTCCCGCTGCGGCGGGACAGGTGTCTCAAGCGGCAGGGCGTTCCGCCCGAAAAAAGCCGGAAAGGCCTGCGACCTTTCCGGCTTTTGAAAACGGCTCAGAGGAACAGCAGCACCGCGCATACGGCTGTGATCACCGCGCCGGCCGCGCTGACGGTGGTATAAATCTTCCTGGATTCTCTGTCTTTCTGCTCTTTCACAAGGTAATAGACGCCTGCGCCGAAGACCAGCACGCCGATGAGAAGCCCGATGATTTTGATTGCCATTATTTTTTCCTCCATTTCAGTAAGAATGCCGAGTTGGTAATCACAAGAACAGAGCCTGCGTTGTGAACCAGCGCACCGACCACGGGGTTCAGCGTCCCGGTGACAGCCAGCGCGATGGCAATGAAGTTGAGCGTCATGGAGAAGGTCATGTTCCGCTTGATGGTGCGCATCATCCGCCTGGACAGCGCCACCAGGTGGGGCAGCTCCCTGACCTCGTCGTCCACCAGCGCGATATCCGCCGCGTCCACGGCAATGTCACTGCCCACGCCGCCCATGGCGATGCCCACGTCGGCTTTTTTCAGCGCCGGAGCGTCGTTCACGCCGTCGCTGATCATGCACACCGGCATTCCCTTCGCCTGATATGCTCCGATCCACTGCAGCTTATCCTCCGGCAGGCAGTTTGCCCGCAGCTCACGGATATGGAGCTTCCCGGCGATCGCCTTTGCGGCGTTTTCATGATCGCCGGTGAGCAGCACCGGCTGCACGCTAAGGCCGGACAGAGCGGCGATGGTGGCCGTGCTGTCCTTTCGCAGCGTGTCGGACAGGGCGATAAACCCGGCGAATGCACCGTTTACCGCCACATAGGTGACCGTGCAGCCCTGCTGAATCTGTGCTTCGGCGGACGGCACAGGGGGAACGGCAACATCATGCTCCCGCAGTCAGCGCCGCGCCGGTTTTCCTGCAGCAGCTGACGATGGCCTTCCCCAGCGGATGCTCGGAGAGCTGCTCGGCAGAGGCTGCCAGCCGGTAGACCTCGTCCGGGCTGAACGTCTCCGAACTGCTCTGTACCGCAACCACCTCCGGGGTTCCGCAGGTCAGCGTGCCGGTCTTGTCAAACGCGATGACCTTGGTCCTGGCCAGCCGCTCCAGCGCGTCGCCCTCGCGGACCAGGAAGCCGTGCTTTGTCGCATTGCCGATGGCGGCCATAATGGCCGTGGGCGTTGCCAGCACCAGCGCACAGGGGCAAAACACCACAAGAATGGTCACGGCCCGGATGATCTGGCCAGTAAAAAGCCAGGCCAGGGCCGCGGCGCTCAGGGCAATGATCACAATCCAGGTTGCCCAGCGGTCCGCGATGCCGACAATCTTCGCCTTGCCCGCGTCCGCCGACTGCACCAGCCGGATCATGCGCTGAATGGAGCTGTCCTCGCCCACCCTGGCTGCCTCCATCTCGAAGTCTCCAAACTGGTTGACCGTGCCGCTGGACACCGCATCCCCTACGGTTTTATCCACCGGCAGGGATTCGCCGGTCATCACCGCCTGATTGATGGAGGTCAGGCCGGCGCAGATCACGCCGTCCACGGGGACGCTCTCGCCGGGGAGCACGCGGATATGGTCGCCGATCTTCACCTGCTCGGCGGGGATGATCTCCTCCCTGCCGCTGCGCAGCACACGGGCTGTCTGGGGCGTCAGATGGACCAGCTTTTCGATGCCGGCTCTGGCCCTGGCAACCGTCAGCTCCTCAAGCAGCGCGCCCAGCTGCATGATAAACGCCACTTCCCCGGCGGCAAAGGTCTCCCCGATGCAGACGGACGCGACCAGGGCCAGAGAAACCAGCACGTCCGCCTTGATGTCAAACGCGGTAACCAGCCCAATGACCGCTTCGAGAAGGATGGGGATGCCGCAGAGGATGATGGCGATCTATGCCATGTCAAACGGAAGAGGACTCCACTTCAGCAGGCTGCAAATAACAGCCGCGCCGGAGAGCGCCAGGAGGGCAGCGTCCTTTTTCATGCCGCCCAGCGCCAACAGATGCTCCAGCTTTTTCATGCAACGATTCATACACAGCCTCTTTTCTATACTATAGGGGGTATGTGTATATTATACCCGTATGGGTATAGCTTGTCAAAAAAAAAGCAGCCCGTCGGGCTGCTTTTTGTGCTTATCCCATGTTGGAGAATCGCTCAACCGCTTTCGTGAAGCTTTCAATCGTCTTGTCGGCATCCCCATGCTCGATGCCGTCCCGGACGCAGTGCTTGATGTGCCCCTCCAATACCACTTTTCCGCAGCCATGAAGCGCGGATTTGGCGGCATTGATCTGCGACAGGACGTCCTCGCACGGGACATCCTCGTCGATCATGCGGTCAATGGCCTGCACCTGCCCAATGATCTTCTTCAAACGGCGATGCAGGTTATCGGCATCCATGCATTGTCTCACTTGTTCCGCCTCCGTCCCGTCAGGAATATCTGTCTCTGCAATTATATTGTATCGCGTTCCGTTTGTCAATGCAGCGCAGGCCCGAACCCCCGCATGGCGCGGCGGAGCAAATCGAAAAACACCGCCGGCTCTGTATGCGCCGCGGGCGAAGCGGAACGGGCAGCGCCCTCCGCTTCGCCCGCGGGATTCCCGCTGCGCTTACAGCACGTAGAACAGAATGCAGACCGCCTGCAGAACGCTGCCCAGATCCACAAACACGTGGAAGATGGTGTGGCAGACTGGCTTCTTTTTCCCCAGGCCATAGAGCACCGCGCCCACCGTATAGGACACGCCGCCGGCCACCAGCCACAGAAACCCGGCCATGCCCATGGCCTGCACCGTCGCCCGCACAGCCAGAATGATACACCAGCCCATACCGATATAGCAGGCCATGGCCAGCTTGCCGTATTTATGGTGGTCAATGGCCGTAAACACCACGGCGAACGCGACCAGCCCCCACTCCACGCCAAAAATCACCCAGGCCAGCACCGGAAACATCGGCCGGATGGCCGAGAGCAGAATCGGCGTATACGTGCCGGCAATGAGCAGATAGATCGTGCAGTGGTCAATGACCTGCATCACCTTTTTTGCCATGCCGGGCCGCAGGCCGTGATACACGCTGGACACGGTATACAGCGCCACCATGGAAAAGCCGTAGATGCTGCCGCTCACCACACCCCAGGGGTTTTGGTGCAGCGCGGCAATCACGACCGCCAGCACCAGCACCGCCGCGCCGATGGCGCCGCCGACAATATGGGTAATCATGTTGGCCATGTCCTCGCGCCGGGTATAGGCAGGGAGGGTTCTGTCCTTCAGCGGAGTCCGTGACATGCGCACCGCCCCCTCACTTGTGAACGCCCTGGAAGAACAGGGCCATGGCGCCCGGGCCAACGTGCGCACCGGTCACCGGCTCATAGCACACCGTCAGGCAGGGACCGGTCAGGCCGCGCTGTTTCAGCTCATCCAGCAGAAAGGCTGCGCCTGCCGCATCGTCAGCGTGGGCAATGCCCACCTCGCCGGCCTTATCTGCGGCCAGCTTTTCATACGCGTCCGCCAGGGCCATCAGCGACCGGCGGCGCTCACGCACCTTGCCGCACAGGACAATCCGCCCCTGGCTGTCGCCGGTCAGCAGTGGCTTGATCTTCAGCAGCGTGCCAACCACCGTGGTGGTTTTGCTCACGCGGCCGCCGCGCTTGAGATATTCCAGATCGTCCACCGTGAAATACTGGCACATGGTCTCCCGGCGGACCGCAATCCGCCCGGCAATCTCGCCGAAGCCGGCGCCAGCCTGCTGCATCCGCGCCGCCTCCAGCACCAGCAGCCCCTCGCCCAGCGAGGCCGCCAGCGTGTCGATGGCCGCAATCTGCCGGTCCGGGAATTCGTCCTGCAGCTCGTGCACGGCAATGGCCGCCGCGTGCGCTGCGCCGCTGATACCGCCCGACATGCCGATATACAGCACATCCTCTCCCTGTTCCAGCGCCTGCCGCATCGGGCCGATAAACGAGGCGATGTTGATCATGGCCGTTTTCACCGCCGCGCCGGCGCGCATGGCGCTGTAAAACGCCGCGCCGTCAAATTCGCGTCCGGCGCTCTGCTCGGCCTCCACGCCGTTGACGGAATAGGAAAAGGGAATCACGGTCAGGCCATACTGCCGCACCAGCTCTGCCGGCAGGTTGGCCGAGGTATCGGTAAAGATTCTGATCATGGGTCTGCTCCTTGCTGTCTGGATCTTTAATAGGAATTAAGATGGAAAACGGGGCTCAGTGGCTGCGCTCGTCACCGACGAAAAACACGGCCACCGTCCCGCGTCCGGTGTGCGAGGCAATGATGGTGCCAATGTCGCAGATGCGAATCCCGCCCTGGATGTTGGGAAAGCGCTCGGCAATGGCCTGCCGGGTGGCCTCGGCGTCCTCGGGGCAGTTCGAGTGGCAAATGAAGCACTTGCCCGCATAAGCCGTGCCGCCCTCGGCGTGGGCCTGCATGGCATCCACCGTGGCGCGGATGGCGTTCTTCTTGCCGCGCACCTTGTCATAGGCAATGATCCGGCCCTCGTCGTTCAGCCGCATCAGCGGGCAGATATTCAGCACCGTGCCGATCATCGCAGCCGGGCCGGACACCCGGCCGCCCCGGCGGAAGTATTTCAGGTCGGTGCTGTAGAACTGGTGGTGAATCCGGTTGCGGTGGGACAGCACCCAGGCCTCGATTTCCTCCATGGAGGCGCCGGCGTCGCGCAGGTCGGCGGCGTCATCCACCAGCATGCCATAGCCCGACGAGCTGCACAGCGAGTCGATGACAATCAGGCGGCGCTGGGGATATTTGTCCCGCATGACCTCCGCCGCCGTCCGGGCGTTGACAACCGAATTGGTCATGCCCGAACCGAAGATGATGTGCAGCAGGTCGCCCTGACGCAGCTGCTCGTCGAAAAATGCCTCATAGGCCGCCTCGTTAATCTGCGAGGTGCTGGGAAGCCCGCCCTGATCCAGCAGCTGATAAAACCGGGGCAGCGCCGCCGGGTCGCGCAGCATGTCGTCCACATAGGGGACCCCGTCGATACTGTAGGTATAAAACAGCACTGGGATGTTTCTCCCGCTGACATAGCTGAAAGGCAGATCTACGGTCGATTCACAGGAAAGAATAAAGTCGGCTGCCATCTCTTGTCCCTCGTTTCACAAATGAATTGAAATTGCCTGAATTGGATTTGCCGTGCCCCGCACACCGTGCGGCGACCCGCAGCCTATGTTACCGCATGCGCCGCCGGAGGGCAACCTACTGCCGGCCGCCGCGGGTCTACAGTCGCTCCGCGCCCTCTCTCCCGGCAGAAAAAACGGAGTAGAACCGGGAAAATCCCGATTCTACTCCTGGTAGAGTCCAGTAGAACTCACTGTTTATGCGGCTTTTTGATGTGAAAACAGAAAATGATGATCAATTCCGCCGGAATAGCCAAAAGAAAAATCTGCCACCAGTTGCGGCTGAAAACAGAAAAATAGACCAGCGCAAGGATGCTCAGAACCAGTGCTGAGATGATCAGCAGGTTGTATTTTCCGCCGCCCCAGAGGGAGTGGAGCACCAGCAGCGTGATCAGCGACACCGGCACCGCGCCCAGAAAGATGAGCCAGAGCAGACTGCCCCGCAGCCAGAAGATGATAAACAGCAGCAGCGCCAGCGCCCAGATGCCCATAATCGCCACGCAGCTGATCATGCGGAAGTTGATCGTGCCGCCGGTCTCGGCCGGCTTCTGCCGGGCCTGGTTCGCCTTGTCCTCCCACTCGTCGTGGGTGCTGACCAGATAGTCCAGCGACACGCCAAAAATGTCGGCAATGCTTTTCAGCACCGCCACGTCCGGCACCGCCTCGCCCCGCTCCCACTTGGACACCGATTTATCCGAGTAATTGATTTTTTCCGCCAGATCGGCCTGTTTCATCCCGGCATTGGTGCGCAGCTCGATCAAATTGCTTGCAATCACCTGTTTCAGCTCAGCCATATGCCACTTCTGCCCCTTCCCTGCCCTGTGCTTGCCCGCCGCCCGGCACGGTCTGTGCGGCGGCTCTCTGTCATTATAGCAACCCCGCGCCGGTTTTGCAAACATGTCCTGCCGCCCTACATAATAAGCAATTTACGGCAGGCTCCGGCAATGCCCCGGGCGGCGGTAATATCTGCCGCCCGCCATGGGCAATTTTCTGTAAAATCCGGCGTGTACAATTTTCCGCCCCGGCCCGCGGTGCGCAGCATGCCGTGTCTGTTGTTTTCTCCGTTTTTTCTGCCGGTTGGCAGCGCTTTTTCCCGCAATTTCTTCCGGATCATCGCTCCTTTTTCCGCTGTTTCTCCTGCCAGTATTGAAAAACGTGCAAACCGGGCCGGGCTTTCTTGTCATCCGGCCCGGTTCCTTTTATAATAGGAGAGAAAATACGTAAAAACGAAAGGACGATTCTACCATGCCCGAAGAAACCATTCACCGCCCGCAGCTGGCGGATTTCTCGCTGGAAGGCGTCAGCGCCCTGTCTTCCATCGTCTATGGCCAGGGCGGCGGCATTCCGCTGCTGATGGACTGCTTCTACTGCGAAAATGCCCCGCGGCCCATGCCCGCCATCATCTGGATGCACGGCGGCGGCTTCACCGAGGAAGCGCTGACCCGCCTGTCCCGCCCGGAGAAGGCCTTTGTCGATCTGGCAAAGCGCGGCTATTTCATCGCCAGCATCGACTATCGTCTGGCGCAGGTCGAGCCGTTCCCGGCGCAGATTCACGACAGCAAGTGCGCCGTGCGCTTTCTGCGCGCCAACGCCAGCCGCTTTGGCATTGATCCCGACCGGATCGGCGTGTGGGGCGAGTCCTGCGGCGGCCAGCTGGCCGGCCTGATGTCCGTCAAGGGCGGCATTGAGGGCTTTGAGGGCGACGGCGGCTGGAACGACGTGTCCAGCGACATTCAGGCGGCCTGCTCGTGGTATGGCGGCTTTGACATCCCCGCCTTTACCGGCATGCACAAGGATCCGCGCTTTGTCACCATCTATGGCGGCACCTTTGAGGAAAAGCGCGAGCTGGTCACCAAAGCCAGCCCCATCGAGTATATCCACCGCCCCATGTGCCCCATCCTGTGCATGTGCAGCGACACCGACTCCCACGTGCCCGACAACCAGAGCAGCGTCTACTGCAAGCGCGTCAACGAAGCCGGCAACGGCAACGTGGCCATCTATTCCTGCGTGCCCAACCAGGGTCACGGCTATTTCGAGGGCCAGCAGTATTATGAAGAGGTCTATTCCTTCTTCGACCGCTATCTCAAGGGCTGATTCTGCCGCAGCCTGCCGATCGGCATCAAAGCCGGGTTCCCGCACGCAGCGCGTGCAGGAACCCGGCTTTTGGGTTTTTACAGCTCGAAGTCAATCGCCGCCCGGTCAGAGCTGACCGCGTGGCACAGCGTGCCAAAGGCTTTGTGCGCCGGGTTTTGTTTATACTCGGCCAGCGCCTCAAAGCTGTCCAGATCGCACACCAGCGTAATGTCATAGTTGCCGGCGTTAGCCTGCCGGCTGTTCACGCCATATTGAAAGGCGCGCAGCTGGGGAATCTCCTTCTCCATCCGCTGGGCCAGGGCTACCGCCTCTGCCAGGTTTTCCTCGCGGGTCCTGCCGCCGGCCTCCGGCAGGAAGCGATACATCACAATGTGTCTGAGCATGGGAATCCAGCACCTCTTTCGCACCGCGCCGGTCCAGGCGGCGCGGTATATTGTTCTGCGCCCAGTCTGGCGCGGATTTGCGCGCCCCTGCAGGCGCCCGTTCCGGGTCAGGTATTCGCCGCAATCACCGGCCTGCTGTCCGCATCGCACGCCGGGCATCCTGCAACAGGGAACGGCATCAAACCAGAAGGGCCTGCCGCCTGCGTTTACAGGCGGCAGACCCCTCCGCTTGCTTTGATTGTTGTGTCAGCTTTGGATCGCTTTACCCACGCCGCATCCGGGCAGTTTCTTGGGATACTGCCTTAAGCCTCGGTAAAGGCGTCTTTCCCCAGGCCGCAAACGGGGCAAACCCAATCCTCGGGGATGTCCTCCCAGGCTGTTCCGGGAGCAATGCCCCCCTCGGGATCGCCTACTGCGGGATCATAAATATAGCCGCACGGGCACTCGTACTTCATCTGCGTGTTCTCCTTTTGCACTCAGCCGCTGATGCGCTGAGAAATAATCTCCAGAATCTTGTCGTGGCATCCGCCGCAGCCGGTGGAGCAATGCGTTACCTCCTGGACGTGGGCAAACTCCTTTTCCACATCGGAAAAGCGCTGGCTCTCATGCAGCACCCGGTCGATGTCCGCCAGGGTCACATGTTTGCAGTGGCAGATTACCTTGTTCTCCGCGTATTCCATCGCGATTTATTTGCCGAAGTACCGCTTCAGCAGGCCCTCGAAGGCCTTGCCGTGTCTCGCCTCGTCGCGGGCCATCTCATGCACGGTGTCGTGGATGGCGTCCAGGTTCAGCTCCTTGGCCTTTTTGGCCAGCTCGAACTTGCCGGCCGTAGCGCCGTTCTCGGCGTCAACCCGCATCTCCAGGTTCTTCTTGGTGGAATCGGTCACCACTTCGCCCAGCAGCTCGGCAAACTTGGCCGCGTGCTCAGCCTCTTCATAGGCGGCCTTCTCCCAGTACAGGCCGATCTCCGGATAACCCTCGCGGTGCGCCACGCGCGCCATGGCCAGATACATGCCCACCTCGGAGCACTCGCCGGCAAAGTTCTCGCGCAGGCCCTGCAGGATCTCCTCCGGCGCACCCTTGGCCACGCCGACCACATGCTCGGCGGCCCAGACCTTCTCAGTGGCCTGCTCGACGAACTTCGAGCCGGGAACGCCGCACAGCGGACATTTCTCAGGGGGCGTGTCACCCTCATGCACATAACCACAGACCGGGCAAACCCACTTTTTCATATTTCATACCTCCATCAAATCATGTATTGTTGGTTGGCTTATTCTTTGTCGCGGAACGATTTTTAATTAGGAATCATTCCTTTTTTAAGATACCACGATGCATCCGGTTTGTCAAGCCCTATTTTGCAGATATGCTCTTTTTTTATTGCGCGGCGCCGCCGCATGTGATACCATGGGCATGAAATGCAAGGAGGAAGGCATATGTCCGATTTAATTGCTGCGGTGGCCACCGCCCGCGGCAGCGCCGCCATTGGCATTCTGCGGCTGTCCGGTCCGGGCGCCGTCGGGGCCGTGGAGCAGGTGTTCCGCCCCGCCTCCGGCCGGCCGCTCACGAGCTATCCCAGCCGCACGCTGGTCTATGGCAGCCTGCACGACGCCCAGGGGCGGGTCATCGACTGGTGCCTGGCCACGGTGTCCCGCGCGCCGCACAGCTACACCGGCGAGGACACGGCCGAGCTGCAGTGCCATGGCGGCGCGGCGCTGCTGGCCGCCGGACTGGAGGCGCTGTTCGCCGCCGGGGCGCGGCAGGCCGGGCCGGGCGAGTTTACCAAGCGCGCCTTTCTCAACGGCCGGCTGGACCTCAGCCAGGCCGAGGCGGTGATCGACCTGATCGAGGCCGACACGGCCGAGCTGGCCGCCAACGCGGCCGGGCAGCTGGGCGGTGCCATCCGCAGCCGGGCCGAAGCGGTACACAGCCAGCTCATTGACATTCTGGCCCACTTCCACGCCGTGCTGGACTATCCCGACGAGGAGATTGCGCCGTTTGAACTGGCGGGCTATGTGCAGACACTGGCGGACGCCCGGGCACAGCTGCAGCAGCTGCACGACACCTTCCGCCGGGGGCGGATTGCCCGCAGCGGCCTGGCCACCGTGCTGCTCGGGCGGCCCAACGTGGGCAAATCCAGCCTGCTCAACGCCCTGGCGGGCTATGACCGGGCCATTGTCACCGCCGTGCCCGGCACCACCCGCGACACGGCGGCGGAGCGGGTGCGCGTGGGCGGCGTGCTGCTGCGGCTGATCGACACCGCCGGCCTGCGCCAGACGGCCGACGAGGTGGAGGCGCTGGGCGTGGCCCGCACCGAAGCCGCCGCCCAGTCCGCCGAGCTGGCCCTGTGCATTCTGGATCTCAGCCGCCCCCGCACGGCCGAGGACGAGCGGGCGCTGGCGCTGGCGCAGGCCGCGCCGCACCGATTGATTGTGGGCAACAAGTGCGACCTGCCCCGGCAGCAGGAGCCGCCCGAGGGCACAATCTGCCTTTCTGCCCGCACCGGCGAGGGACTGGACGCGCTGGAAGCCGCCATTGCCGCCCTGGTGGGCGATGCCGGCAGCGCCCCGTGGGACGGGGCCGTGCTGACCAACGCACGGCAGGCCGGGGCTGTGGCCCGGGCCATCGAGGCCCTGGGCCGGGCAGAGCAGGCCATGCAGTCCGGCATGACGCCCGACGCCGTGCTGACCGACGTGGAGGATGCCATCGAGGCCCTGGGCCAGCTGACAGGCCGCTCGCTGCGCGAGGACGTGGTCAGCCGCATTTTCAGCCGGTTCTGCGTGGGGAAATAACGCGCCAAAGACAATGACAAACGCCGCCGCAGGCGCATATGCCTGCGGCGGCGCGGTTTATGACTGCAGCTCGCGCAGCGAAACGGCCACCGTGTGCTCGATGGGCTTCCACTCTACCCGGCGGAACAGGGCGGCAAAGGAAATGGGGATGTAGGTCAGCATAAACAGCGGGAAGGTCAGGGTAAACAGCACCTTTTTCAGCAGTGTAGTGCGGATCTGCCGCCACTGGGTGACGGTCGTCAGGGCGCCGATGGCCAGCAGGAACAGGTACATGTTGCGCAGCGTCTCCGCCGCCGACCAGAGGGCCACGCCCACGTTCTGCCCCGTGCACAGGCCGGCCACGGTAATCGCGCCGTTGGCCAGCAGCCCCGCGATGGTCAGCACAATGGCCGGCATGATGGACATGGTCATGTCAAAGCAGGCAAAGCCGTTTTTGCGGAACAGGCCGCCCAGCAGCCGCAGGCCGTATTTGCGGAACACCTGTAAATAGCCCCGCGCCCAGCGCATCCGCTGCCGCCACGACTGACGGAAGGTCACCGGCTGTTCGTCATAGAGCACTGCCGTGGGGCAATAGCCGATGCGCTCGCCGGCAAGAATGTTATCCACGGTGAATTCAATGTCCTCGGTCAGCAGGAAGAATTGCCAGCCGCCGCAGCGGCGCAGCACATCCCGGTGGAACAGAAAGCCCGTGCCCGACACGGCGCAGCTGGTGCCCAGCAGCGACCGGGCATGGTTGAGAAACTGCGCCTCGCGCAGAAACCACAGGGCATAGCCGGCAGAGATCCAGTTGTCGCCAAAATTTTTGGAGTTGCGATAGCTGGTCAGGATGCGGCTGCCGTCGGAAAAGGACTTGTTCATCTCGGTGACGTAGTTCGGCTCCAGCAGGTTGTCCGCGTCAAAGACGAAATAGCCGTCGAACACGTCGCCATAGTCCGCATGAATGTGCTCCAGCAGATAATTGAGGGCATAGCCCTTGCCCACCAGCTGGGAATTAAAGCGCTCATAGACCATGGCCCCGCCCATGCGGGCCACGTCCGCCGTGTTGTCGGTGCAGTTGTCCGCCACAACGAACAGGCTGAGCTTTTCGGCGGGATAGTCCTGCCGCCGGAGACTTTCCAGCAGGTGGCCGATCACCGCCGCCTCGTTGCGGGCGGAGATCAGCACCGCATAGCGGTGCAGCGCCGGCTGGCCATGGGGCTTATCCCGGCGGAAAAACGGCACGGCAATATAGAAAATCTGATAGGCATAGCAGACAAAAAACACAATCGCCAGTGCATAATTGATGAGACGAATCACTTCGATGGGTTCCATGGGGCGGGGCTCCTTTCGTGGTGGTCACAGCCATCATTCTATCGGAAACCCGTTTAAGATAAAAGGCGCGGAAAGCTTAAGCTTTGCTTAACTCGTCACAGCTGCACCGTTTCCGTCGCCACGTTGCGGCAGAACAATTCATCGTGCTCGACAAACACCATGGTGGGCGCAAACTCCAGCAGCAGCTGTTCCAGCTGCTGGCGGGACAGCAGGTCAATATAGTTCAGCGGCTCGTCCCAGAGGTAGAGATGCGCCCGGTGGCACAGGCTGGCCGCCAGCAGCACCTTTTTCTTCTGTCCGGCGCTGTAGTCATCCATGCTCTTTTCAAACTGCACCCGGGCAAAGCCCAGCTTGCGCAGAATCGTCATGCACTGGCTCTGATCCACGCTCTGCCCGCGCAGCCAGTCCGTCAGGCTGCCGCGCAGAAACGAGGCGTCCTGCGGCACATAGGACAGCTCGATCCCGCCGCCCATGCGAAACAGGCCGTGGTGCGGGATGTCCTGCCCCGCCAGCAGCTTGAGGATGCTGCTCTTGCCGCTGCCGTTGCGCCCCGCCAGGGCCAGCCGCGCCCCGCGCCGCACCGCAAAGCTGACCGGCCCGCAGACCGGCGCCGCGCCATACTGCACCACCAGGTCCCGCGCCTCGGCCAGCACCGGGGCGCGATAGCTCTGGGGAAAGAGCTTCAGCGCGTCGTGCTGCTCAATGTCCTTCAGCAGGCCGGTTGTCCGCTCCACCGCCGCCAGGCGGCGGGTTTCAATGCTCTTGGCCCGCTTGGCCATGCGCGCGGCCTGGTGACCGATATAGCCGCGGTCCTTCACGGCGCTGCTGCACGCGCCGCCGGTCTTGCCGCGCTCGATGCGGTCGGACCAGCGGCCGGCCCGCTGCGAGGCCTCGTCCAGGCGCTGGATCTCCCTGCGCAGGCGCTGGTTCTGCGCCAGCTCCAGCGCGTCCTGCCGGTCGCGCCCCAGCTGCCAGGTGCTGTAGTTGCCGCGCTGCACCTCGACAGTGCTGCGGCCAATGCTCAGCACATGATCCACGCAGCGGTCGAGAAACGCGCGGTCGTGGCTGACCAGCATAAAGCCCTGCTTGCCCCGCAGATAGTCGCCCACCAGCTGCCGTGCCGGCAGGTCCAGGTGGTTGGTCGGCTCGTCGATGAGCAGATATTGCTCCTCGTTGAGCAGCAGCGCCGCCAGCAGCAGCTTGGTCTGCTCGCCGTTGGACAGGGTGGCAAAGGGCCGCTCCAGCACCCCGGGCGCAACGTTCAGCCGCGCCAGCTCACGCTCCAGCTGCCAGAGCTGAAACTCGCGCACCGTGCCGGCCGCCACCTCCAGCGCCGGCCGGGCCGGGTCGGCCACCGGATAGGGAAAATAGGCACAGGGCACGGGGCAGTCGATGCGGCCCGACGGCTCCAGCTGGCGCATCAGCAGCCGCAGCAGCGTGGTCTTGCCCCGGCCGTTGCGGCCGATCACGCCCAGCTTCCAGTCGGTGTCCAGCTGCAGGTCCAGGTGCTCGAACACCGGGTCATAGCTGCCGTCATAGGTAAATGACACATCAGAAAACGAAATCAGAGACATATGGTACCTCCTACTCTTTGCCGCAGACAGCAAAAAACAGGCCGCAGGGAACACCCACGCGGCCTGTGGACAGGCAGTCCATCACATCCATACATCCATGCGATGGGCAGGGGGCAGCGCTGCAACAATTCATTCCTGCTGTGTGGCGTCGTCAAAGGGACATAGTAATCCCCTGGATGATTGGTCACAAACGTTCAGCAAGAATGAATCTGCATCTGCTCTCCCCCTGTCTCTGAATCTGTGCTCAATATACCACACCCTCGCCGGAATTGCAAGCGGCAGCCGAATGTGCTATTATAACGGCAAGGAGTGATGCACATGTTTACCAAGCAGGAAATTCTCGACGCCCTGGCCATGCCCTGGCCGGCGTTTCAGGCGGCGTTCGCCGCGCCGGCCAAGGCGGCCTGGCGCGCCCGGGGCGATGTGATGCAGGGCGTGGCGATGATTGGCTTTAGCAATGTCTGCCGCAACCAGTGCCTCTACTGCGGCATGCGGGCAGGCAACACCGCCCTCCCGCGCTATCGCCTGACGGCCTCGCAGGTGCGGGAGCTGGCGCAGGGCGCGCGGCAGCAGGGCTTTGGCAGGCTGTTTCTCATCTCGGGCGAGGACCCGCGGCACAACTTTGCCCCGCTGCTGGAAATGGTCGCGGCAGCGGCTGGGATGGGCCTTCGCTTGACGCTGGCCTGCGGCGAATATGAACCGGCGCAGTATCAGGAGCTGAAGGCCGCCGGCGCAGCGGAATATGTGGTCAAGTTTGAAATGTCCAACCCGGCCAGCTTCAACCGGCTCAATCCCTCCACCAGCTTTGCCGCCCGGATGGCCGCCATCGAGGCCGTGCAGCGCAGCGGCATGCTGCTGGCCTCGGGCAACATCATCGACTGGCCCGGCCAGACGCTGGACGAGCTGGCCGAGGACATTCTGCTCACGGCCCGGCTGCAGGTCAGCTGGGCGCCCGTGGTGCCCTATCTGCCCGCCGCCAACACGCCCCTGGCCCAGGAAGGAGGGCGCGGGAGCGTGGAGCTGGCCCTGCGGGAGATTGCCCTGCTGCGGCTGATGCTGCCCCAGGCCGACATCACCGGCGGCCAGCCGGGCGAGGACATGCGCAACGGCTTTTCCGACCGCCAGGGCAACCTCAACGCGCTGGCCGCCGGCGCCAACGTGCTCTTTGCCGACCTGCTGCCCGCGCCGCTGGCCGACGATTTCCGCGTGACGGATCACCGGGCCGTGCAGGGTCTGGCGCATCTGCAGGAGATGGCCGCGCTGTCCGGCATGCAGCTGCGGCTGGACTGACGGACAATTTGTTTTCAATTCCGTTCCAAACTGTTCATGCTCTGTTCACAGCCCTCGGGTATTCTATCAGTGCAGCAGCAAGGAACCCTTTCATTGATTTCTCCCTTACCAAAAACAAAGACGCCGTGTGGATCCACACGGCGTCTTTGTTCTGTCTTTTTCTGCGGGGCGCTCTCCCGTGCCGGGGCGGCAGTCAGATAAAGCTGGTTGGGTTCTTCGGGTCGCTGAAGCCCTCGCCGTATACCTCGCCTGTGTCGGTGATCATGACAAACGAGGCCGGGTCGGCCGCGTGGGCGCACGAGCGCACCTGATATGCCTCTGCCCGGGCGCAGGCGCAGAGCAGCACCTGCTTTTCCGCGTTGGTATAGGCGCCCGTGGCGCGGATCAGCGTGGCGCCGCGCTCACTCTCGCTCATAATGCGGTCGGCCACCTCGCGGCCCCGGTCGGTGATAATAATTACCAGCTTGCTGCTGCCGGCGCCGTACATAATCTTGTCAATCACCACCGAGGACAGCGCCACCGACGTTACGCCATAGAGCACCGAATCCACGTTGCCGAACACCGGCCAGCCCAGCAGGATGATCACCACGTCGGTGGCCAGCGTCAGCATCCCCAGCGACAGGTGGGGCCGCAGCACCTTGATGGTCATGGTCAGCAGGTCGGCCCCGCCGGAGGACGAGCCGCGCATGTAAAACAGCGCCAGGGCAATGCCCAGTGTGGCGCCGGAAAACAGCGCCGCCAGGAACGGGCTGCCGGTATACAGCGGCAGGTGCGGAAACACCACGTCTACATACAGCGTGCAGATGATCATGCTGCGCAGGGTTTTGATCAGAAAGCCGCCGCCCACAAAGCGGAAGCTCAGCAGCACCAGCGGGATGTTGAGCACCAGCGTCGTGACGCCGATGGGCCAGTTCCACAGGTGGTGCGCAATCAGCGCCAG
>CACXCV010000081.1 GCA_902766215.1 Oscillospiraceae bacterium | reverse complement strand
GGCCCCGCGCCGGAGCAGCAGGTCTGCCCGGCGCTTTTCTGCCGCACCGGCAGGCTGGGCGCGGCATAGGATGGGCGCGAGGTGATTGTATGTTCTATGCCAGCACGCCGCCGCAGGCGGCAGCGCATGTGTCCGGCGGCAGGGAGAATCCGGGCCTGCAGGGGACGGTGTCGTTCTTTGACGACTATGGCTACACTGTGGTAGTGGCGGAAATCTATGGCCTGCCGGAGAGCGCCAAGGCCTGCGCGCCGGGCTTTTTCGGCTTTCACGTCCACGAGGGCGGCGCCTGCACTGGCGCGGGCTTTTCAGACACCGGGCCGCACTATGCCACAGATTCCTGCGGCCACCCGGCCCATGCGGGCGACCTGCCGCCGCTGCTCTCCTGCGGCGGGATGGCCTATCTGGCCGTGCGGACCGACCGGTTCTGCGTGCCGGAGGTAATTGGTCGCACGGTGGTGATCCATGCCATGCCGGACGACTTTACCACGCAGCCGGCCGGCAGCTCCGGCGAAAAGATTGCCTGCGGGGTCATTGAGGCAGTTTGCCCATAAACGGCAGCGCGGCTGCGGAACCGGGTTTGGTTCCGCAACCGCGTTTGGATTATCTGGAACAGAAATAAGCGGCAGCTGCCGTTTGCAGCAGAAAAAGAATGGGCACGCTGAGATAGAACAGCGGCTTGCGCGTCTTGTGGTGAAACGCCAGCATCCCCAGCCCTGCCCCGGCGCTGCCGCCCAGCGCGGCCGCAGTCAGCAGCAGCGCCTCCGGCAGGCGGAAGCGCCGCCTGCGGGCCAGCTGCTTGTCCCAGCCCATGAGGGCAAAGGACAGCGCGGACATGGCGGCCAGATAGGGCAGCATCAGCGCAGGCGGGCAATACCGTCGCGCAGGCGGCGCAGCGACTCGTCCTTGCCCAGCAGCAGGCACAGCTCCACCGCGCCGCCGGGGGTGGAGGCCTTGCCGGAGAGCGCCACACGCACCGGCCAGAGCACCACGCCGTTCTTCACGCCCAGCTGCTCCACCACGCCGAAGAGCGTGTCGTGGATGGCG
This sequence comes from Oscillospiraceae bacterium, assembly GCA_902766215.1. Lineage (GTDB taxonomy): Bacteria > Bacillota > Clostridia > Oscillospirales > Oscillospiraceae > RUG11142. The sequence goes on along the minus strand of CACXCV010000081.1, from coordinate 10,475 downwards.
CTCTCGCTCCAGTCGCTCAACGCCTCCAGTGCGGGCAGCGCGGCCTGCAGGGCCTGCAGTGAGTTTTCCGGCGTGGTCTTCATCTTTTTGTGGACGTACAGCGCCGGATCATAGTCGGGCAGCGTGTCGAGGAAGTCCACCCGCTCGGCCAGGTCGGTCAGCACCTCGCAGCGCGGCTGCAGCAGGGCGGCCAGATAGCGCAGATCCACGGCGGGGTTGTGGATGGCGGCGGTAAGATAGGGCAGGGCGGCCTCGTAAAACGCTTCGGGCGTCATGGCCTTGATATATTCGGCGTTCATCCAGGTGAGCTTGGCTTTGTCGAACACGGCGGGGGACTTGCTGATGCCGTGAATGTCGAAAATGTCCTTCAGCTCGTCCAGCGAATAGATTTCGCGTTCGCCGCCGGGGCTCCAGCCCAGCAGAGCCACATAGTTGATCACCGCGTCGGTCAGATAGCCCTCGGCGATCAGGTCCTCAAACGAGGGGTCGCCGTGACGCTTGGACATTTTGTGCTGTGCGTCGCGCATAACCGGCGAGCAGTGGATATACGTGGGGATGTCCCAGCCGAAGGCCTGATAGAGCAGGTTATACTTGGGCGCAGAGGAGAGGTATTCGCTGCCGCGGACCACGTGGGTGATGCCCATGGTGTGGTCGTCGATGACGTTGGCAAAGTTATAGGTGGGCAGACCGTCGGATTTGAGCAGAATGTTGTCATCCAGATCCTCGTTGGGGACGGTGATGTCGCCGAAGATGGCGTCGGAGAAGGTGGTAGTGCCTTCGTGGGGAATCTTCTGTCGGATGACATAGGGAACCCCGGCGGCCAGCTTTTCGTCTATTTCCTGCTGGGTCAGGTTGCGGCAGTGACCGTCGTATTTGGCGGTGGGGTTGTCGGCGTGCAGCGCGTCCAGGCGCTCCTTGGAGCAGAAGCAGCGATAGGCGCCGCCCTTCTCGATGAGCAGCTCGGCATATTTGCCGTACATGCTGCGGCGCTCGGACTGGATATACGGGCCAACCGGGCCGCCGACATCGGGGCCTTCGTCGTGGGTCAGGCCGCACTGCTTCATGGTGTTGTAGATCACGTCGGTGGCGCCTTCGACCAGGCGCTCCTGATCGGTGTCTTCAATGCGCAGAATAAACGTGCCGCCGGCGTGGCGGGCGATCAGCCAGGTATACAGCGCCGTGCGCAGGTTGCCCACGTGCATGTAGCCCGTGGGGCTGGGCGCAAAGCGGGTGCGGACGGTGCCCTTGGGAATCCGGGCTTCCTGTTCGGTGAAATAATCCATCTTGTTACCTCCAGGCCATAACCGGCCAAAATCTTCACTGCTCATCATATGGTCAGAATGCGGTTCTGTCAAGTCATTTTCACGGTCTTTTCCAGAGAATCCGGTTCCGTATTGTAATTTGCGCCGGATTATGCTATGATATCAAAAGTTTATAAGGCGAGGTGTATTCTGCAATGGACGAAAAAAAGAGAATTCTCAGCGGAATCAAGCCCAGCGGCGACCTGACCCTGGGTTCCTATATGGGCGCAATCAAAAACTGGGCCGAGCTGGCCGACAGTTATGACTGCTTTTATTTCCTGGCGGATCTGCACGCCATCACCGTGCGGCAGAACCCGGCCGACCTGCGGCGGCGCACGCTGGCGCAGCTGGCGCAGTATATCGCCTGCGGCATCGACCCGGAAAAGAACACCATCTTCATCCAGAGCCATGTGCCGGCCCACACACAGTTGGGCTGGGTGCTGGACTGCTATACCATGTTCGGTGAGCTGAGCCGCATGACGCAGTTCAAGGATAAGTCCGCGAAAAATGCCGACAATATCAACGCCGGCCTTTTTACCTATCCTTCGCTGATGGCGGCGGATATCATCCTCTATCAGGCTGACCTGGTGCCGGTGGGCGAGGATCAGAAGCAGCATGTCGAGCTGACCCGCAACATTGTCCAGCGCTTTAACGGCGTCTATGGCGAGACCTTCAAGATGCCCGAGCCGTTCATCCCCAAGATGGGCGCCCGGATCATGAGTTTGCAGCACCCGGAGAACAAAATGTCCAAGTCGGAAACCGACACCGGCGGCTGCATCTGCCTGCTGGACAGCCCCGATGACATCCGCCGCAGCTTCAAGCGCGCCGTGACCGACTCGGAGATGAGCGTCCGCTGCGACCCCAGCAAGCCGGGCGTCAGCAACCTGATGCAGATCTATGCCGTCTGCACCGGCAAGACCATGGACGAAATCGAGCGTGAGTTCGACGGCCGCGGCTATGGCGAGTTCAAAGAGGCTGTGGGCGAGGCTGTGGTGACGCTGCTCACCCCCATCCGCGAAGAGGCGCAGCGGCTGATTGCGGACAAGGCTTATCTCGAGAGCGTCTACCGCGCCGGCGCGGACAAGGCGTCCCAGGTGGCGGAAAAAACGCTGCGCAAGGTATATAAGAAGGTGGGCTTTGTCGCCCGCTGACGAAGGAAGGAATCCTTTATGCAATTGGATTTGGATCTGATTTGGATGGTATTGCTGGCTCTGGGCGTTTCTCTGGCGGCCACGCTGGTGCTCACGCCGGTGGTGCGCAGGCTTGCCATTACGGTGGGCGCGGTGGATGTGCCCAAGGACAGCCGCCGGATGCACAAAAAGCCGATTCCCACCATCGGCGGCCTGGCAATTTTCATCGGGTTCCTGGTCAGTGTGCTGCTGTTCACCGAGATTGACACGCAGATGCGCGGCATCCTGATGGGCAGCATGATCCTGGTGGTGCTGGGCGTGATCGACGACATTATGGATTTGCCGGCCAAGCTGAAGTTTGTGGTGCAGTTTGTTGCGGCGGGGATTGCCGTGGGGCACGGCTGCGTCATTCAGACGCTGTCCAACCCCAACCTGTTCAGCCAGGCGCCCTATCTCAATCTGGGTTGGCTGAGCATCCCGGTGACACTGCTGTGGATCGTTGCGCTGACCAACGCGGTCAATTTTATCGATGGGCTGGACGGCCTGGCAGCGGGCGTGTCCGCCATCAGCGCCGGGACCATGCTGGTCATTGCTCTGATGTACTCCGAAAGCAGCGTGGCCGTTGTCATCGCGGCGCTGCTGGGCGCGTGCCTGGGCTTTCTGCCCTTCAACTTCAACCCGGCCAAGATTTTCATGGGCGACACCGGCGCCACCTTCCTGGGCTATCTGCTGGCCTGCATGTCGGTGCAGGGCCTGTTCAAGTATTATGCCATTGTCAGCTTTGCCGTGCCGTTTGTGCTGTTGGGCCTGCCGATTTTCGATATCTGCTTTGCCTTTCTGCGCCGGATTGCCCATGGCAAAAGCCCCATGACCGCCGACCGCAGCCACATGCATCACCGGCTGATTGACATGGGCTTTTCACAGAAGCAGGCAGTGGCCATTGCCTATGTGATCAGTGCTCTGCTGGGCCTGTCCGCCGTGGTGCTTGCCTCGACCAACACCTCGCGCGCGCTGATTCTGGTGGGCGCCATCGTTGTGGTGGGCGCTGTGGGGCTGAAGGTGGTATTCAACACCAAAAAGCACGAGCAGGCGCTCAAGGACGAAGAGAAAACACCGGTTGCGGCTGCCGCAGCCGCCGAGAAAGAGGAGACAGCCGATGGCCATTAAAGTGATGTCGATCTTTGGCACCCGGCCCGAAGCCATCAAAATGGCGCCGCTGGTGCAGCGTCTGGCGCAGACCGAGGGGATTGAAAGCCTCTGCTGCGTGACGGCGCAGCACCGCCAGATGCTCGATTCGGTGCTGGAGAGCTTTCAGATTACGCCGGATTATGACCTGAACATCATGCAGCCCAACCAGATGCTGGCCTCGATCATCAGCCGTACCCTGCAGGGGATGGAGCCGGTGTTCCAGCAGGCAAAGCCGGATCTGGTGCTGGTACACGGTGACACAACCACCACGCTGGCCGGGGCCTTGGCGGCCATGCTGCACCAGATTCCGGTGGGCCATGTAGAGGCTGGCCTGCGCACGTATGACAAGGCCTCACCCTTCCCCGAGGAGCTGAACCGCACGCTGGTGGGCGATATTGCCCAGCTGCATTTTGCTCCCACCCGCGCCAACGCGGACAACCTGAAAAAAGAGGCCGTTACCGGAGACATCTTCATCACCGGCAACACGGTAATCGATGCCATGCAGACCACGGTTCGGCCGGATTTTGTCTTTCAGAACGAACTACTCAACCAGCTGGACTACCGGAAGCCTGTGATTGTCATGACCTGCCACCGGCGTGAGAACTATGGCGAGCCGATGGCTGCCATCATGCAGGCGGTGCGCCGCCTGGCGCAGGCGCACCCGGAGGTGTGCATTGTCTACCCGGTGCACCTGAGTCCGGTGGTGCGCGAGTGCGCCTTCGGCCACCTGCAGGGGCTGGACAACGTCCATCTGATCGACCCGCTGGATGTGGAGCAGATGCACAACCTCATTGCCCGCTGCAGCTTTGTCATGACCGACTCCGGCGGCCTGCAGGAGGAAGCCCCCGCCATGGGCAAGCCTGTGCTGGTGCTGCGCCGCGAAACCGAGCGGCCCGAGGCGGTGCAGGCGGGCACGGTGGCCCTGGCCGGCGTGGACGAGGCGCAGGTTTTCCGCATGGCCGAGCAGCTGCTGACAGACCCGGCCGCCTATGCCCGGATGGCCCATGCGGTCAATCCCTACGGCGACGGTCACGCCTGCGAGCGCATCGCTCAGGCCATTGCCTGGCGATTTGGCCTGACGGCAGAGCGCCCGGCGGACTTTGTGCCTGCGCAGAGCACAGGAGCGTAATTGTCCATGAAAGAGCAGAAAACAATTAAAACGGCGCTGATGATTGCCGCCGCCGGAATTTTAACGCTGGTTGTGATTGTCCTCTGCTATTATCTGATCAACGAGCCGGACGAGGCCAGCCACATTGCTCTGCCGGACTATTCCGTTATCCCGTCTGACCAGCCGGATCTGCCGGATGAGTCCGACCTGCTGGCGGATGTCACGCCGGAAAACGTGCAGCGCGTGCTGGAATCGATCACCCCGCTGGAGGCGTATCACCAGGTGCTGACGCAGGAATATTTCTGGGCGGACGGCAGCGCGGTGCGCACGGCGGAGCTGTGGCGACGCGGCGACGAGCAAAAGCTGTGCTGCACCGGTCCGGACGGCGCGGTGGAGCAGTTTCTGCTGCGCCGGGACGAGGGCTGGGTCTGGTATGACAGCGAGGCGCCGGTTTCTCTGCCGGAGCAGCGGCCCTCTGCGTGGGACCTGGCGGGGATCCCGGACTATCTGCACCTGACGTCTGCGGCCAGGATCCTGGACGCGGCGTATGCCACGCTGGCCGGCTCGAACCAGACCACGTGTCTGTACATCAAGTGGGACCGGGGCGAGGATCGCACGGTTACCTGCTGGATCGACGTGGAAACGGGCCTGCTGGTGCGCGCCGTGGCAGAGGAAAACGGCGCGATGGTCTATCGCATGCAGCAGGAGAGCGTGGAGCGGCTCCTGCCGGGCGACGAGGCATACAACGCGCCGTTTGAACTGCCGGGGGCAGCCTCAGAGAATTAAAAAAGCCAACGCGGCGATCAGGATGACCATGTCTTCGTCCTGATCGTCTAATAATAACAGCATCAGAATGACAACCAGCAGCAGCTCGTCGGTGTCCAGGCGGCTGGAGTCCCGTGGAGGCGACGGCTGTGACGGCTGCGGCGGACGCGGCGCGGGCGGCATGGGCGCCGGGGGAGGCCCGGCAGGGGGGCCGGATGCCGCGCCGGTTTCGACCCGCTGGCGGCGATAGGTTCCGTCGTCGGAGGGGATATAGCGGTTATACATTGTCTCACCTCACAGCGAAAACTGTTTCATGGCCTGCTTTGCCGCCTTGACCATGCGGGCGGTCTGGATGGCTTTGTCCAGCCGGTCCTGGCGCTCCGGGCGCAGATAGGGCCGCAGCGCCTTGAGCAGGGCAGTCTGCTTGTCATCCGGGCCCTGGCCGCCCATGGCGGAAAACAGCGAGCCCAGTGCCGCCGCCTGCGGCAGCTGCAGGTCGGGCATGGCCGGCCTTGGACCGGGCTGCGCGGGGCCGGATGCCTCGGCGGCCGGCAGGCCGGGCGGGTCCGGCTGGCTGGGCTGGCCCGGCGGGTTGAGCCCCAGGCCCTTGGCCAGCTCCATGATTTTGCTCATGCTGGCCGGGTCGGAGAGGATTGCGCCCAGCTTCTGCTCCATTCCATCCAATGCTATACGCCCCCTTTGGCGGACAGGCGGCCCAGCAGCTCGGCTGTCTGCGCATCCTGCAGCAGCGGCGCCAGCAGCGCTCTGGCTTCGGATTCATCGCCGCGCTGCATGGCCTGCGCCGCTTGCTGCACGGTACTGCTGCTGCTGCGCAGCAGCAGCTGGCGCAGCTGCTGGGCTTCGGGCGACTGCAGGAGGGCCTGCAGCTGAGGGGTCAGTTGACTGGTGTCCATCATATCTCCTCCTTTTCCAGTGCTTCTATCCATTCTATGCGGCCAATCCGAGGGAGGTTCAGAAAAATTGCAGAGAATTCTTTTGCTCTCTGACTCGCACGGCAATCTGGAGCTGGCCCGGCGCATCATCGAGGCTGAGCGGCCAGACCGGGTGATTCATCTGGGCGACCTGGAGACGGATGCCCGCCGCCTGCAGGCGCTGTTTCCATCCCTGCGGCTGGCCTGGGTGCCCGGCAACTGCGACCACAAGTGCGGACCGGAGTGCATCGGCATCATGGCGGTGGAGGGATGCCGGATTTATTACACCCACGGCCACAAGCACAATGTCAAGTGGGGCCTGCTTCGCCTTCAGCTGGCTGCAGAGGAGGCGGGGGCACAGGTTGCCGCCTTTGGCCATACGCACCAGCCTTATTGCCAGCGCGAGGGCGGCCTGTGGCTGGTGAATCCCGGCAGCTGCCAGCGGCAGCCTAACTATGCGCTGATCGAGATTGAACAGGGCGTGCCGCACTGCTCGCTGCATGTCCTGAAAGGAGAAAACACATGCTTCTGACAATTGACGTGGGCAACACCAACATGGTGTTTGCCATCTTCCGCGGGGAGGAGATGATCGGCTCCTTCCGCCTGCGCACCGACGGGCAGGCGACCTCGGACGAAATCGGCCTGATGGCCAGTGAATACTTTCTGCGCTTCGGCCTGGAGCCGAAGCAGGTGGAGGATGTGGTCATCGCCTCGGTGGTGCCGCAGGTGATGTACTCGCTGACCAGCGCCTGCATCAAGTATTTTGCGCACGCGCCGCTGGTGGTGGGGACAGACCTGATTCCCCAGCTGCCCTATGCCATCGAAACCAAAGAGCATCTGGGCGCCGACCGGGCAGTGGCATGCGTGGCGGCGATTGAGAAATACGGCGCGCCGGTGATCGTCATCGACTTTGGCACCGCCACGACCATCGATGCCATTTCGGCCAAGGGAGTCTATCTGGGCGGCACCATCGGCACCGGTCTGCGCGTGACGATGGATGCGCTGACTGCCCGGGCGGCCATGCTGCCCAGGGTGGAGCTGGCGATGCCCAAGCAGGCGCTGGGCATGAACACGGTTACGCAGATGCAGGCGGGCGTGGTGGCCGGCTATGTGGGCAACATCGAATACTTGGTCTCGCGCATCCGCCGCGAGATGAACGAGCCGTATGCGCATGTGGTGGCCACCGGCGGCCTGTCCAAGCTGGTCGCGCAGGAGACGGACTGCATTGACATTCAGGATTCATTTTTGATTCTCGATGGCCTGCGGGCCATGTACCAGCGGCACCAGGAGGCCTGAGCGCCGGCTGGGAGGGGGACTCTGCCCCCGCAGGATTGCGGGGCGGAGTCCCTTTTGCTGCCGCAGCTTGACGAAAAATGAGGCTTCGTGCAGGATTACCAACGACCAGCGTCAAATAACGCGGGGATGTATTCAGAATTCTCCTTGCCTTTTTGCAGGAAACGGAATATAATAATGCAAAACGGCTGTGAGAAAGGATCTGCCTGCTATGAAACCTATTTCTGCCATGGCAAAAAATGTCCACGCGTCAACGACGCTGGCGATTGACTCGATGTACAAGGAAATGAGGGCAAAAGGGCTGGATGTTGTGGGTTTCGGCGCTGGTGAGCCGGATTTTCCAACCCCAAGCCACATTGTCGAGGCAGCAGTGCGCGCACTGCATGAGGGGAAAACAAAGTATACGCCGGCCTCCGGCCTGCCGGAGCTGAAAGCAGCAGTCTGCGACAGAATGAAAGAAGACTGTCATATTTCATACACGCCGGCCAACGTGCTCATTGCCAGCGGTGCAAAGCACAATCTGTTTATTGCATTTTCGGTGCTGCTTGATCCGGGCGACGAGGTAGTCCTTCCGGCGCCGTATTGGGTCAGCTATGCCGAGATGATTGCCATGTGCGGCGGCGTGCCGGTGGTGGTCCGAGCGGACGAGGCACAGCGGTTCAAGATCACGCCCGAGCAGCTGGAGGCGGCTATTACACCCCGGACCAAGTGCCTGTGTCTCAACAGCCCGTCGAACCCCAGCGGCATGATCTACAGCCGCGAGGAGCTGCTGGCGCTGGCAGAGGTCTGCGTCCGGCATGACCTGTATATAATTTCTGACGAGATTTATTATTGCCTGGTCTACGACGGCAACAAGGCCGTGTCCATGGCTACGCTGGGCGAGGAGATCAAGCAGCGCACGCTGGTGATCAACGGCGTGTCCAAGGCCTATTCCATGACGGGCTGGCGCATAGGCTATACCATGGCCAACGAGGAACTGACCCGTGCCATGAGCAACTTTGTCAGCCACTCCACCGGCGCGCCGGCCACCTTTGCCCAGTGGGGCGCGGTGGAGGCCCTGCGCGGCCCGCAGGATCAGACCGAGGTGATGCGCCAGGCCTTTGAGCAGCGGCGAAACCTGATTGTCAGCCGCATTAACGCCATCCCTGGGGTCAGCTGTCTCAAGCCCGAGGGCGCGTTTTATGTCATGATGAATCTGCGCCAGCTGATCGGGCAGGAGCTGTATGGCGTGAAAATTGAAAACGCGGATGATTTTGCCGGCGTGTTCCTTGACCGCGGCCATGTGGCTGTGGTACCATGTACAGGGTTTGCCGCGCCGGAATTTGTCCGACTGAGCTATGCAGTCGGCGTTGACACCATCAACGCCGGCATGGACCGCCTGGAGGCGTTCCTGAAAAACGCATAAATCCGCACGGCAAAGCGCAGGTAACGCTGCGCTTTACCGTGCTTTTTTACTGTACAGAGATGTAAAGGAGAATCACTATGTCAACGGATATCTATGAAAGCCCGCTTTCCTCGCGCTATGCCAGCCCGGAGATGCTGCACCTGTTCTCGCCCGACCGCAAGTTTGTCACCTGGCACGCCCTGTGGATTGCCCTGGCCCGGGCCGAGATGGAGCTGGGCCTGCCCATTACCCAGCAGCAGATTGACGAGATGGAGGCCCACCGGGACGAGGTGGACTATGAGGCTGCGGCTCGGTATGAAAAAGAGCTGCGCCACGACGTGATGGCGCACATCCATGCCTATGGCGACCAGTGCCCCACGGCCAAGCCGATTATTCACCTGGGCGCCACCAGCTGCTATGTGGGCGACAACACCGACCTGATCCTGATGCGCGAGGGACTGGTGCTCATCCGCCGGCAGCTGGTTAACGTCATCGACCGCCTGGCACGGTTTGCCGACCGGTATAAGGCGGTTCCCACGCTGGGCTTTACCCACTTTCAGCCGGCGCAGCTGGTGACCGTGGGCAAGCGCGCTACCCTGTGGATGAATGATCTGCTGATGGACCTGGACGAGCTGAACCACCGCATCGACAGCATGAAGCTGCTGGGCAGCAAGGGAACGACCGGCACCCAGGCCAGCTTTATGGAGCTGTTCGACGGCGACCAGGAAAAAATTCGCCGGATGGAGCAGAAGATTGCCGCCGAGATGGGCTTTGACGGCGTGGTACCGGTGTCGGGCCAGACCTATTCCCGCAAGGTGGACGCCATGGTGCTGGCCGCGCTGTCGGGTATTGCCCAGAGCGCCGGCAAGTTTGCCACCGACCTGCGCCTGCTCAGCCACCTCAAGGAGGTGGAGGAGCCCTTTGAGGGCAAGCAGATCGGCTCGTCCGCCATGCCCTATAAGCGCAACCCCATGCGCTCCGAGCGCATCTGCTCGCTGGCGCGCTATGTGATTGCCGACAGCATCAACCCGGCCGTGACCGCCTATACCCAGTGGTTCGAGCGCACGCTGGACGACTCGGCCAACAAGCGCATCAGCATCCCGGAGGCCTTTTTGGCCACCGACGCCATTCTGCGGATCTACCAGAACGTGGTGTCCGGTATGAAGGTGTATGAAAAGGTCATTGAAAAGCACCTCAACGAGGAGCTGCCCTTCATGGCCACCGAGAACATCCTGATGGACGCCGTGAAGCGCGTCGGAGACCGGCAGGAGCTGCACGAGCGGATCCGGCGGCACTCAATGGAGGCCGGCCGCGCGGTGAAGGAGGAGGGCGCCGAGAACGATCTGTTGGCGCGGATCGCGGGCGATCCGGCCT
>CACXCV010000080.1 GCA_902766215.1 Oscillospiraceae bacterium | reverse complement strand
TGTGTTCAAAACGACAAATTCCGCTGTTTTCGTTTTAATTCTTTTCTATCGTCATATTAGATAAATCTATCTTCTTCGCAATTTTGTTATTTTTGCCGCAGAGGACGGCAGGATTCACACGCCGGAACGTAAATATTCTTTACGGGAAAAAACGAACTTTTTGTGAACAATCGTTTTTATGCCTCTCATTTCCATGCATTCTGCACACTTTCCGGGCCTGATTTTATCCGTTTTTAACAAAAGCAGACGGCCGTTGGCAGCCGTCTGCTTTTGTCTTTGTTCACATCTGTTCCGGCGCCGTAAAGCCCAGCAGGTTGATGGCCGTTTCGAGCACGCGGCTAGTCAGGCGCAGCAGCGCCAGATAGCCCTGTTTCTTTTCCTCGTCCGGCTCCTGCAGAATCTTCACGTCGTGATAGAACCGGTTGGCCGCGCAGGCCAGCTCATAGCAGTAAGCGCAGAGCACATTGGGCGCGGTATCGCGCACCGCCAGCAGCAGCTGATCGGCAAAGCGCGTCAGGCACAGCTGCAGGTCCTTCTCCAGCGGATTCTCCGCCGGACGCAGCGGCAGATGATCCACCTCGCCGCCGTATTTGCTCATAATCGATTTGATCCGCACAATGGTATAGAGCAGATACGGCCCGGTATTGCCCTCGAAAGCGCAGAACCGCTCGATGTCAAAGGCATAGTCCTTGGTAGCCAGGTTGGACAGGTCGCCATATTTCAGCGCCGCCACGGCAATGGTGTGCGCTGTCTGCTCCATCTTCTCCGGGGGAATCACCTGATTCTGCTCGATGCGCTGGCGCACCGTGTCGGTAATCTCGCCCATAAGCGCCTCCAGGCGCATCACGCCGCCGTCGCGGGTCTTGAAGGGCTTGCCGTCCTTGCCGTTCATGGTGCCAAAGCCCAAAAACTGCAGCCTGGTCTCCGGACGGACAATGCCGGTCTTGTGCGCCGCACGGAATACCTGCTCAAAGTGCAGAGCCTGGCGCTTATCCACCACGTAAATCACCTGATCTGGGTGAAAGTCCTCCTCGCGCTGCACCAGCGTGGCCAGGTCGGTCGTGGCATAGAGCGTGGCGCCGTCGCTCTTGAGCAGGATGCAGGGCGGCACGTCCTTGGTGTCCTCGGGGGTCTGCACCTCGACCACCAGGGCGCCCTGGCTCTGCACGGCATAGCCCTCGTCGCGCATTCGCTGGATCATCGGCCCGATATACGGCTCGGCATCGGATTCGCCCTTCCAGAGGGTAAAATGCACATCCAGCGACTCATAGTTTTTCTTCAGGTCGGCGACGGATACCTTCATAATCTGCTCGAACAGCGCGCGGTAGCCGCGCTCGCCCTTCTGAAGCCGCAGGGTCGCCTCGTGGGCGCGGGCAGAGAATGCTGCGTCCACCTTGCTGCGGGCGCTGGCCGCCGGATAGATCTGCTCCAGGTCGCTGATGGTAAAGGGCGCCTCGTCCGGGTATTCGCCGGTATACTGCTCGTCAAAATACGGCAGGTCGGGCTGCCGTTCGCGCACACCCTCGACAATCAGGCCCATCTGCAGGCCCCAGTCGCCCAGATGGACGTCGCCGATGACCTCGTTGCCCACATAGCGCTCCATCCGGCAGATGGCCTCACCGATGATTGCCGGGCGCAGATGGCCCACGTGCAGCGGCTTGGCCACGTTGGCCCCGCCATAGTCCACCACAATCGTACGCGGCGGCTCCTGCTGGGGCACGCCCAGGTGCGTGTCCGTGCGCATCTGCTCGAGCCAGGCGCAGAGATACTCCGGCGCCAGGCGCAGGTTGATAAAGCCGGGCGCCGCCGCCTCGGCCTGGCTGAAGGCCGCATGATTCAGCTGCGCCGCCACCTCGCCGGCAATGGCAATGGGCGCCTTGTGATATGCTTTGGCCGCCGCCAGCGCGCCGTTGCACTGATATTCGCACAAATCCGGCCGGTTGGACACCGTCGCCTTGCCATAGGCCGGGTCATAGCCCGCCGCCTGGAATGCGTCGGCCAGCAGCGCCGAAATCTGATCCACAAGCTTGTTCATCTGATGTGCTCCCCTTTTTCGGATTGGCCCATTCGTTTTCCGGCTTTTACCGGTGTGCTGGGCACAGGCAGCAATCCAAAGATAGTATACTGATATAGTATACCGGATTTTGTCTCAAATGTACAGTCCCAACGCAGAAAACAATCGAACTGATGCCGCCGCCATCCAAAAGCCGGTCAGATCGGCCAGCAGCGCCGCCGGCAGTGTATAACGCGTGCGTCTGACACCTGCCGCGCCAAAGTAGACGCCGATGGCGTAAAACGTTGTCTCCGTGCTGCCCAGCATGACGGCCGCCGTGCGGCCTACCAGGCTGTCGGCCCCATATTTGGCAATCAGTTCGGCCCCCACCGCCAGCGCCGCCGAGCCGCTGATGGGCCGGATCAGCACCAGCGGCGCGCACTCCACCGGGATTCCCACCCAGGCAAACACCGGCCCCAGCAGGCGGCTCAGCAGCGCAATCGCGCCGGAGGCGCGCAGCATCTGCACCGCCGTCATCAGCACCACCAGCGCCGGGGCAATGCACGCCAGCGTGCGCAGCCCCTGGGACGCGCCCTCGGTCAGCAGCGAGTAAACATCCTGTTTTTTCCGCAGGGCTGCCAGCGCCGCCCCCAGCAGCAGCAGCGGCGCCAGCAGCTGCGTCAGATAAGCTACCATCCGCGCCGGCTCCATACGCGGCCCAGCGCCCAGGCTGCCAGCAGACCCGCTGCCAGCGCCGCCGCGCTGGTCAGCCACACCGCCGGCAGGATGTCAAAGGGTGCGGCCGCGCCCGCCGCCCCGCGCACCGCCGCAATGGTCGTGGGCAGCAGTTGAATCGAAGCCGTGTTCAGCACCACAAAGCGGCACATGGCATCGGTGGCCGTCTCGTCCCGGCGCATCCGGCGCACCGCCTCAATCCCCAGCGGCGTGGCCGCGTTGCCCAGCCCCAGCAGGTTGGCCGAAACGTTGGCCGCCGCCGCCTCCATCGCTTCGGGCGAGCAGCCGTGCGTCAGGCGGCGCAGCAGCGGCCGCAGCAGCCGGGCAATCCGGCGCGAAATCCCCGCCGCCTCCATCACCCGGCACGCGCCGCTCCACAGGCAGAGGATTCCCGCCAGTGACAGCGACAGCGACACGCCCTTCTGCGCCCCGTCCATCATGGCCGCCGCTGTCTGCGGCACCGTTCCCAGGGCGCAGGCGCAGACAATTGCCAGGACCAGCATTCCAGTCCACACGATCGACAGCGCCATATTCTTTTTTGCCTCCTTCGTTTTTCATTAACAAATAATTCATGATTTCGTCTTCAAAATTTTATTCTAGTTGTTGACAAGCATGTTAACTTTTTATATAATGAGTAGGAAGCGGTCGAATGGACCCGCAATCTTTATAAGGAGGTCTTGCAACATGAAATCCACTGGTATTGTAAGACGCATGGACGATCTGGGCCGCGTGGTCATTCCTATCGAGCTGCGCCGCACTCTTGACATTGCTGAAAAAGATCCGCTGGAAATTTACGTTGACGGCAACATGATTATCCTGAAAAAATATGAGCCCGCCTGCATTTTCTGCGGCGACGCGAAAAATGTCACCAACTATAAGGGGCGCAACATCTGCGCCAGCTGCATCAAGGCGCTCAAGTCACTTTAAGGATTTACATCCAGATTGTTCCTGTCGCTTAAAGCCGGCCGCTGGCCGGCTTTCTTTTTTGTTCCTGCATAATGCTGTCCGCCGGGATGCATCCTATGCCATGAGAGGAGGCGGATCCAATGCAAATGACAAACGAGCAATATGCAAAGTATGTCAAAAAAATGTCGCCCAATTCTGCGCTGGTCAAGGACATGCTGAACGCCTTTTGGATCGGCGGCCTGATCTGCGTCATCGGCCAGCTGGTGCGCGGCGGTCTGACGGCTCTGGGGCTGGACGAGCTGGCCGTCGGCGCGGGCACGGCAGTGCTCATGGTGCTGCTGGGCGCGTCGTTTACCGGCATGGACCTCTATGACGACATTGCCAAGGTGGCGGGCGCAGGCACGGTGGTGCCCATCACCGGCTTTGCCAACGCCATTGTCAGCCCGGCGATGGAGTTTCGCAGCGAGGGGCTGGTCACCGGTCTGGGGGCAAAAATGTTTACGGTGGCCGGGCCAGTGCTGGTCTATGGCGTCAGCGCCAGCGTGGTCTATGGTTTGATTTACTGGATTTGGACTGTATTGCTGTAAAAAGCGAGGTTTTTCCAACAGGAAAGCCTCGCTTTCCCATTTTTTCGACAGGTTTTTTCAGCATATCTTGTATAATTGTCCTTACTATAATTTAAGAAAGGGACATCACTATGACTGACAAAAACGAGCGGTATCGTACAAGTCAAACCATGCTTCGCAACGAGTTTCCTGGCACCGGTGAATTCGAAATCCCTTATATCCCAAAGGCATCCTTTTGCAAGGAGGATTTAATAACCTCCTTCTAATCGGCTTCGATCGTACGCATAAATCCGACACAGCAAACCGCAACCGCATGGTACATTTTTTCTTATATGATTACAAGTTTAACTGCATTTGGCAGAATCCCGATCAATTTATAGACCGGATAAAAAACTATCGTGCGGTTCTTTCTCCCGATTTCAGCATTTATTTAGAAACGAACCCAACAATACAGTTATACAATGTCTTTAGAAGCCGGTGGTGTGGTGCCTTTTGGGCAAGTAAAGGCATTCGCGCCATTCCTTCTGTCAGTTGGGGCGATGAAAGAACATTTCTTTTCTTTTTTGTTTTCTTGGAATACCAAAGGGAAGTACTGTTGCAGTATCTACTTACATGGTTTCAGAGCACGACAATCGTTGCGACCAAAAGGAGTTCTTTCTAAAGGGTTATCAAGAACTGCTGCGGCAGGTCGAGCCCGAACGAGTCATCTGTTATCATAAGCCATTCCCAGAGATGGACGGAAACATCATTTATGTTGACTACGAGCTTTCCTCTTGGAAATATCAAAAAGCGGGCCGCACGCCTTCCCCATATATCTATACTACGGGGCGCTTGCTTTCTCCCTGCCGCAGTAATATTGTAATAAAGAGGGTCCATATTCTCCCATCTGACAAGGGAATGGGCAGCGCATACGGCGGAAAGTGGAAACCCAACCCCAAGAAGCCTAATGACGCAGTATTTATTGGGCCCCCTAATACAATTCAAAGGATTCACATTTCCACCAAAGCAGGCGGCTATTGGATTGTCGCAAAGTATGGTGATGATGGCTGGGCCGTTGCATTTCGGCATGAGACAACTCACGAAAATGATAGAATCCATACAAATCCCCACGATCACGTTCCCGTGGAATACAATCCCCATACGCACGCGCCGGATTGGGATAGAACACCGGAAATAAACTATCCGTCCGACGTCCCTGAATTTAAAACATGGAAAGGAGATGCTGGCATGATCAACTGGGATCATATCGACGGCGTCATAACCAATCTAACCTATGACGAAGAAGCAATGCGATTTAAAACGCTCTCCGAGTTTCAGTACTGCCTGTCACACGGTGCAGAAATTGTAATCGAGTGGAAAGGAATTGAATACGGGATATTCAAGCTCCATCAAAACCAGCGCCAAGACGATTTGCCATACCTGATCGCTCAGAGCGGAACAATAGAAGTAAATCAGGCAACCGAGCTTCGCTGCCATACTGTGGATGAAATTCTGGAGTATAAGGTCAGCGGAGATCGCTTGCGAGATGTAATTACGCAAGTCACCGTAATTGAGCGGACGTTTTAGCGCCGGGCCGGTGCTGGTCTATGGCGTCTGCGCCAGCGTGGTCTATGGTTTGATTGTATGGATTGCGAGGCTGTTTTAGTACAGGCTCTGCAACGCAGGGGGCGTGCAGCGATTGGCTGCGTGCTCCTGCGTTCGGCTCCATGCAAAAAGCGCGCAGGAGGACGGCCGACGCCGCGTCTCCTGCGCGTTTGCTCTGTGAACAGTTATTTCTTCAGGCTCAGTGCCTTTTTGACCTTCTCAACGATGCCCGCCGGGGAGATACCATAGGCCTCCAGCACGGCAGCCGCCTTGCCCGAGCGGCCAAACACATCCTCTACGCCATGGCGTACCACCGGCGTGGGATAAACCTCGGACAGGTAGGACGCCACTGCAGAGCCAAGACCATTGTAGATGTTGTGCTCCTCAGAGGTGACGATGCAGCCAGTTTCCATGGCTGCCTTGAGGATCAGCGCCTTGTCCAGCGGCTTGATGGTGTGAATGTCCAGCACGCGGGCGCAGATACCCTCGCCGGCAAGCTGCTCTGCCGCAGCCAGCGCCATCTGCACCGTCAGGCCGGTGGCGGCGATGGTCACGTCGCTGCCGTCGCGCAGGGTCACGCCCTTGCCCAGCTCAAAGGAATAGCCAGGGATGGCGTCGGTCACCGTTTCAACTGCCAGGCGGCCCAGGCGCATATACGCCGGCCCGTCATAGTTCAGCAGTGCCTCGACCGCCAGACGCATCTCGTGGCCGTCGCAGGGGTTGACCACCATCATGCCGGGGATGGTGCTCATGGTGCCAAAGTCCTCGATGCACTGGTGAGTCGCGCCGTCCTCGCCGACGGACAGGCCGCCGTGCGAGCCGATAACCTTCACGTTCAGGCGCGGATACGCAATGGAGTTGCGCACCTGCTCGAAGGCACGGCCGGAAGCAAACATGGCAAAGGTGTTGGTAAACGGCATTTTGCCGCAGGTCGCCAGACCGGCGGCCACGCCCATCATGTCGCACTCGGCAATGCCCATGTTGAAAAAGCGATCCGGATAGGTTTGGGAAAAGCTCTTGGTCATGGTTGCGCTGGACAGGTCCGCATCCAGGACCACCAGCTTGGGATACTTCTCGGCCAGGGCGACAATAGCCTCGCCATATGCGCCACGGGTTGCAATTTTCTCAGCCATCTTCAGCCCTCCAGTTCCTTCAGATACGCTTCCAGCTCGGAAATGGCCACCGCGTACTGCTCGTCGTTGGGGGCCTTGCCGTGCCAGCCCGCGTTATTTTCCATATAGGAAACGCCTTTGCCCTTGATGGTTTCCATGATCACCACGGTCGGCTTGCCGTTGTTCATGGCGGCAGCCTTGTCAAAGGCGTCGGACAGCGCGTCATAGTCGTGGCCGTTCACCGACAGGACGTTCCAGTTGAACGCCTCAAACTTCTTGTCCAAGGGCATTACCGGCATCACGTCATCGTTCCTGCCGTCGATCTGCAGGCCGTTGTGGTCAATAATCGCGCAGAGGTTGTCCAGCTTGTACTTGGCCGCCGCCATGGCCGCCTCCCACACCTGGCCCTCCTGGCACTCGCCGTCGCCCAGCAGGGAATACACGCGATAGCCCTTGCCGTCGATCTTGCCGGCCAGCGCCATGCCGACCGCCACGGAAATGCCCTGGCCCAGCGAGCCGGTGGACATGTCCACACCGGGCACATGATGCATCTCGGCATGGCCGGACATATGGCCCTTGATGCTGCGGAACAGCTTGCAGTCTTCCACCGGGAAGAAGCCGCGCAGCGCCAGCGTGGCATACAGCGCCGGGCTGCAATGGCCCTTCGAGAGCACAAAGCGGTCGCGCTCGGGATCGTGAGGATTCTGCGGGTCAACCCGCAGCTTGTTGAAATAAAGCACCGTCAGCGCGTCGAGCGATGACAGCGAGCCGCCAATATGGCCGGAAGCGGCGGTGTGCACCATGTCCAGCGCGAGCATCCGCGCCTTCGTGGCGGTAATCGCCAGTTGCTTCTTGTCCAAATGTTCTCACTCCTTAGTTAGAATGGAGGTATCAATACCTTTACTTTATCCCAATTTCGGGGAAAAGTCAACCGCATAAATGTACAAATCAGCGGGCTTGATCAAGCCAATTCTGCACCTCGGCCGGGCTCTGGCACACCACGTCGGCGCCCGCCTGCCGCAGCTCCTCCGCGCCGCGAAAGCCCCAGCCCGCGCCCAGGGACACAAAGCCTGCATTGCGGGCAAAAAAGACGTCCACATCGCTGTCGCCCAGAAAGGCGATCTCCTGCGCCGGCAGCGCCAGCGCCCGGCAGGCCAGCCGCCCCGCCTCGGCGTCCGGCTTGAGCGGGCGGATGCCGTTGCTGCCCCAGACAAAGCGGAATGCAGTCTCCGGGAAAAAGTGCCGGATGATCTTCTGGCTGGTCGTTTCGGTTTTGTTGGTGATCACCGCCATGGGCACCCCCGCCTGCTGCAGCCGGGCCAACAGACTGCGGATGCCGTCATAGCAGGCGGTCTGGTCGGTGCAGTGCAGCGGATAGTCCGCCTGATAGCGGGCGTGCACCGCCTCGAGTACCGCCGGATCCGTCCCCGCCGGGGCGGCGCGCCGGATCGCCACGCGAATGCCGCTGCCGACAAAGTGCCGGTAGGCCTCCACCGGCCAGGTGGGCAGTCCCTCGCCGGCCAGCGAGCGATTGACCGCCCCGGCGATATCCGGAATGGTGTTGAGCAGCGTGCCGTCCAGATCAAACAGCACCGCCTGCGGAAATGTGTGAGACATGACAACTGTTCCCCTTCTCGTCTTGTTCCCCCGAACGATAGCACAGCCCGCGCCAGATGTCAATCCCTGTCCCATGTTATGGTTTTCCACCTTGCTCTCCCGTGCTGGCTGTGCTATCATGGGGGCAAATATCTGCATAGAATGGAGCGCTGTACATGGAGATCTGCATCATCACCGGCGCCAGCTCCGGCATTGGCCGCGAGTTTTTCCGCCAATTGGCCGGCGAATCGTTTGACGAGTTCTGGGTCATCGCCCGGCACGAATCCGCTCTGCTGGCCCTGCAGGAGCTGACCGCCGTACCCGTGCGGGCGCTGCCGCTGGACCTGTCCACCGAGGCAGGCTGCGCGGCCTATGGCGCAGCCCTGGCGGAGCAGAAGCCCAACGTCCGCCGGCTGATTCACTGCGCCGGCTATGGCAAGTTTGCCTCCACCACCAGCCTGGGGCTGGAGGAAAACCTGGGCATGGTCGATCTCAACATCCGCGCCACGGTCAGCGTCGATCTGATCACGCTGGAATATATGACCGCCGGCGCACGGATCATCAACATCGCCTCGGTCGCCGCGCTGCAGCCAGTGCCCTGGGTCAACACCTATGCCGCCAGCAAGGCCTTTGTGCTGTCGTTCTCCCGCTCACTCAACCGCGAGCTGCGCAGCCGCGGCATCCATGTGCTGGCTGTGTGCCCCTTCTGGACGAAAACTGCGTTTTTCGACCGGGCCGTCAAGCGCGGGGCCGAGCCGGTGGTCAAATACTATGCCGCCATGTACGACCCGGCCGACATTGCCCGCCGCGCCCTGCGCGACAGCGCCCGGGGGAAAAAGGACGTGTCGTTCTATGGCTTTGTGGCCCGTGCGCAGGCGCTGCTGGTCAAGTTTTTGCCCATGCGCTGGGTGCTGTCCATCTGGCAGGCCCAGCAGAAGCTGAAATAACAGGAGGTTCTTTCCCTTGGACTGGTTCCTGACTCTGGTCGAGCTGATCGGCACCGTGGCCTTTTCCGTCAGCGGGGCGGCCACCGCCATCAGCAAGCGGATGGACATCTTCGGCGTGTGCATACTCGGCATCATCACCGCCGTGGGCGGCGGCATCATCCGCGACCTGATGATTGGCTCGACCCCGCCCCAGTGCTTTCAAAACCCGCTGTATCTGGTGGTTGCCTGCCTGTCGGCGGCAGTTTTCTTCCTCCCCTTCATCCGCAAGCCGCTGCAGCGGCGGCAGGCCGGGTTCGACCGGGTGCTGTTCACCATGGACACGCTGGGTCTGGCCGCCTTCACCGTAGTGGGCATTCAGGCGGCGCTGCAGGTCAACAGCCGGTTCGGCTGGCTGCTGCTGCTGTGCGAGGGGGTGCTCACCGGCACCGGCGGCGGCGTGCTGCGCGACCTGCTGGCCGGCGACATGCCCTATATCTTCCGCAAGCACGTATATGCCACCGCCTCGCTGGCGGGTGCGGTGCTGTACCTGCTGCTGCACCAGCTGGCAGGGATGCACATTGCCACTGTGGCCTCCATGCTGCTCATCTGCCTGATCCGCGTGCTGTCCGCCCGGTTCCGCTGGAACCTGCCCCACGCCAACGACGGGGCGTCCTGAGCGCCCGCTCCCCTTCTCTCAATACAGCACCGGCCCGGAGCGCATTGCTCCGGGCCGGTTGATTTTATTCGTCCTCTTCCTCGGTCTGGGTGACGGCAATGTGCAGCTCGTCCAGCTGCTTCTGCTCCACCACGCCGGGGGCGCCCATCATCAGGTCCTGGGCATTTTTGTTCATGGGGAACGGGATAATCTCGCGGATCGAGTCCTCGCCCGCCAACAGCATCACCATGCGGTCCACACCCGGGGCAATGCCTGCATGGGGGGGCGCGCCATAGGTAAAGGCGTTGTACATGGCCGGGAACTTGGCCTTCACGTCGTCCTCGCCCAGACGCACCAGCTGGAAGGCCTCCAGCATGATCTCCGGGTCGTGGTTGCGCACCGCGCCGGAGGACAGCTCCACGCCGTTGCACACCAGGTCATACTGCCAGGCCGTGATGGTCAGCGGATCGATTTCGCCGGCTGCCGCCTTCTGCAGCACCTCCAGCCCGCCGTTGGGCATGGAGAACGGGTTGTGGCAGAACTCCAGCTCGCCGGATTCCTCGCCGATTTCGTACATGGGGAAGTCCACAATCCAGCAGAACGCATACTGCTCGGCCTTCATGTGCTGCGGGCAGAACGCGCCCAGCTTGTTGCGCAGCACGCCGGCAGTCTTCTGCGCCGCCAGCCTGGCCCCGGCTGTCAGGCCCACAAAGCAGCCCTTCTCCAGGCCCAGTGCGGCCACCACCTGCTCCTTGATCGGCTGGACAAACTTGGCGATGCCGCCCACCAGCTCGCCGTTTTCGTCATAGCGGAACCAGTATGCCTTGTTGCCGGCCTGCACCTCCACCTCGGCGCAGAGGGCGTCGATCTGCTTGCGCGTGCCCTCAAAGCCGGTGACGACCACCGCCTTGACGGTGCTGCCCTCAAAGGGGCCGAAGCCGCAGCCGCCCAGCAGCGCCGTGGCGTCCTGCACCGTCAGGTCAATGCGCAGGTCGGGCTTGTCCGAGCCATAGGTCTCCATGGCCTCCAGATACGGAATGCGGACAAAGGGCGCGGACGAAGCCACGCTGTATTTGCCGTATTTGGCAAACACCGGCGGCAGCACATCCTCCAGCACGGCAAACACGTCTTCCTGATCGGCAAAGGCCATCTCCATGTCCAGCTGATAAAATTCGCCGGGAGAGCGGTCGCCGCGGGCGTCCTCGTCGCGGAAGCAGGGCGCAATCTGAAAATACTTGTCAAAGCCGGAGGCCATCAGCAGCTGCTTGAACTGCTGGGGCGCCTGCGGCAGGGCATAGAACTTGCCGGGGTGCTTGCGCGAGGGCACCAGATAGTCGCGCGCGCCCTCGGGCGAGGAGGCCGTCAGGATCGGCGTAGTGATCTCCATGAAGCCATGCTCGATCATGGCCTTGCGCAGGGCGGCCACCACGTTGGAGCGCAGGATGATGTTGTTCTTCAGCTCGGGGTTGCGCAGGTCCAGATAGCGGTACTTCAGGCGCACCGACTCGTCCGCCTCGCGGCTGCGGTTAATCTGGAAGGGCAGCTCGTTGTAGCGGCAGCGGCCCAGCAGCTCAATTCTGGTGGGGACCACCTCGATCTCGCCGGTGGCCTGCTTGGGATTTTTGGCGTCGCGCTCGCGCACCACGCCCTCCACGCTGATGGTGGACTCCTTGTTCAGAGCCTTGATCTGGGCGATCAGCGCCTCATTGTCCAGCACCAGCTGCGTGGTGCCGTAAAAGTCGCGCAGCACGGCAAAGGCCAGGCTGGAGCCAACCTCGCGCAGGTTCTCAAGGAAGCCCGCCAGCTTGACGGTCTGACCCGCGTGCTCCAGGCGCAGCTGGCCGCAGTTGTGGGTGCGGTATGCGGTTTTCATGTTGCTCATCGAAATCATCTCCGTTTGATATTCACCGCGCCTGCGGCTCGACAATCACGCTGCCGGACTCGTTCAGGCCGACGCGGATGATCTCTGCCGCGGCTGCGGGGGTGGTTGTGGTCTGTTCGCCGCTGCGCAGGTCCTTGACTGTCACCCGACCGGCAGCAATCTCGTCCTCGCCCAGGAAGACGGCATAGGGGATGCCAAGCTTGTCGGCATAGCTCAGCTTGGCCTTGAACTTTTTCTTTTCGCTGTAGAGCTGGGTGCGGATGCCCTCAGCCCGCAGAGCGGTGGCCAGACTGATGGCCGGGGCCAGCGACTCGGTCATCGGCAGAATCAGCACGTCCGCCGGGGCGGTGTTCAGCGCCGGGTTCAGATAGCCCTGCTCGCCCAGCACATAGAACAGGCGGGTCAGGCCGATGGAGATGCCCACGCCCGGCAGCTTTTTGTCGGTGTAATACCCCGCCAGGTTGTCATAGCGGCCGCCGGAGCAGATTGAGCCAATCTCCGGGTGGTCAAGCATCACCGTCTCGTACACGGTGCCGGTGTAATAATCCAGGCCGCGGGCAATGGTCAGGTCCACGCGGAAGTGGCTCTCCGGCACGCCGAAAGCGGCCAGCGAATCGGCCACGGCGCGCAGCTCGGCCACGCCGGCGTCAAAGGTTTCGTTCTGCCCGGCATAGCCCGCCAGTGCCTCCAGTACCTGGCTGTTGCTGCCGGTGATGGAGATAAAGCGCAGCACCTCGTCCGCCTGCTGTTCGGTCAGGCCGGCGTCGTCCGCCAGAATGGCGCGCACCTTGTCCGCGCCGATTTTGTCCAGCTTGTCCACCGTGCGCATAATCTCGCCGGACTGCTCCTCCAGGCCCAGCATAGCATAAAAGCCGTTGAGAATCTTGCGGTTGTTCACGCGGATCTGGAAGCGGTGCAGGCCCATGCGGGTGAAGGTCTGATAGATGATGGAGGGGATTTCCGCCTCGTTGAGGATGTCCAGCTGCCCGTCGCCGATGATGTCGATGTCCGCCTGATAGAACTCGCGGAAGCGGCCCCGCTGGGCGCGCTCGCCGCGGTAGACCTTGCCGATCTGATAGCGGCGGAAGGGAAAGGTCAGCTCGCCATAGTGCAGGGCCACATATTTGGCCAGCGGCACCGTCAGGTCAAAGCGCAGCGCCAGATCGGCGTCGCCCTTGCTGAAGCGGTAGATCTGCTTTTCGGTCTCGCCGCCGCCCTTGGCCAGCAGCACCTCCGCCGCCTCGATGGCCGGGGTGTCCAGCGGCGTAAAGCCATAGAGCGCATAGGTCTGGCGCAGAATCTGCATCATGCGCTCCATCTGCTGCTGCGGTGCGGGCAGCAGCTCCATAAAGCCGGATAGGGTCCGTGGTTTGATTGTTTCCATAGTGCCTCCCTGTATCGTTGCTCTTGATAGAAAAAACACGCCCCCGCCCCTTTGGGACGAGAGCGCAATGCTTCGTGGTACCACCCAAATTCGGAGGCATATGCCCCCCTCATCGACCCGGTAAGGCAGGTCACGCCGCGCCTTCGCACGCGTCTGCCGCGTGCTTATACGCCTGCTCTGCGAATGTCCTTCGCCGGCTCCACGCAGGATGCTTTCAGCCGGGGGCATCCCTCTCTGCGGCGCGCTGTGCCGGGTACTGCTTTCGCTTCCTTGCAGCAAAAATCGTGGATATTATATCCCGCGCCGGGCGGTTTGTCAATCCTCAGAACCGGCCGCGGTGGGTGTTCTCGCGCCAGTCGAGGTCGCCCCGGGCCAGACCCAGCACCATCATCTCGGCCGAGGCCAGGTTGGTGGCGCAGGGCACGTTGTGTGCGTCGCACAGGTGCAGAATCTCGACCAGCGCCTGATCCTGCCACAGCTCCGACGAGTTGGGGTCGGTAAAGAACAGCACCAGGTCCACCTCGTTATAGGCGATGCGCGCGCCCACCTGCTGGATGCCGCCCTGCGACCGCCCCAGAAACAGGTTGACCGGCAGGCCCGTCGCATCGGCCACCAGCCGGCCGGTTGCTGCGGTCGCGCTGACCGTATGCTTTTCCAGAATGCCCTTGTAGGCAATACAGAACTGCACCATCAGTTCCTTCTTTTTGTCGTGGGCCATCAGCGTGATATGCATGCGCACCCAGCATCCTTTCTGTTTTATTGTTGTATGGCGTGTCAGCGAATCCGCATCAACGCAACCTTTTCATCCATCAATCGGCGGGCGATATGATCCACCGCCACTGCGGCCCCCCGGGCCGTGTACTGCACCAGCGGCACGCCGCTCACGGCAGCGAGCACCACGTTGGGGTCCTCGGGCACCAGGCCCAGCAGCGGCAGGCCGATCTGATCCATCATGTCGTCCACCGTGGCGCCGATCTGCCGGAATAGCCGGCGGGAAATGCGGTTGACCACCAGGTGGATCTGCTGCACCGTGGGCCGCAGCAGCTGCGCCGCGCGGCCTGCGTCGCGCAGGCTGGCCGGGTCGGCCCCCGAGACCACCAGCGCCCGGTCGGCAAAGGCCGTGGCCAGTTCGAAGCCGCTGCCGATGCCGGCAGGTGCGTCGATCAGCACCCAGTCGAACTGGAGTCTGGCTTGGCGCAGCATCCGGTCAAAGCCCTCGCAGGCTGCATCGCCGGCCGAAACCGGCGCCGTCAGCAGCACCAGCCCCGTCATCGCGCGGTGCCGCGGCGCATCCTCCAGCGCACAGCGCCCCTCTATGACGTCGATAAACGACACCGTGGCCGTGTCGGACATGCCCAACGCAATGTCCAGATTGCGCAGGCCAATGTCCCCGTCGATGCACAGGACCTGCTGCCCTCTCCTGGCCAGCGAAGACGCAATACCCGCGCAGAGCGTGGTTTTCCCCGTGCCGCCCTTGCCAGAGGTCACGACCAAGACCTGTCCCATCGGCGTCCTCCCGTGCATTGCATTTTCTCGCAGCCGCACATCGGCGATTGTAAGAGTATTTACATTATACCAATCCTGCTACCGATTTCAAGCCTTTTCTGTCAATAATGCACGTTTTTTTCTTCCCGCTTGACATCCGCCGCCGCAGTGCGTACAATAGGCGCAAGGCGAATTGAATAGACAGTTCGAAACCATCCTGTCGTAAAACAAAACTATGGGTCGCCGCCGCGTGAGTTCACGCGGCAGCTCTGCT
>CACXCV010000079.1 GCA_902766215.1 Oscillospiraceae bacterium | reverse complement strand
CGCCGGGCAGACCCGCCTTGGCAAAGCGCGGCACCTGCCGTGTGGGCGTGGCAAAATGCTTGTTGCCCCAGCCGCCGCGGCCGCCCTTGCAGAGGACAAAGTCCTCGTGGTCAGACAGGTCGTGGATCACCTGGTTGGTCTGCGCGTCGCGGATCACCGTGCCCAGCGGCAGCTCAATCACCAGATCCTCGCCGTTTTTGCCCGAACGCATGGATTTATCGCCGTTTTTCCCGTTTTCGGCCACATATTTGCGCTTATAGCGAAAATCCATCAGCGTGGAGAGGTTGTCCGCCGCCCGCAGGACAATGTTGCCGCCGTGACCGCCGTCGCCGCCGTCCGGCCCGCCGCTGGCAACATATTTTTCCCGGTGGAAGCTCACCGCGCCGTTGCCGCCGTCGCCGGCCTTCACCGTGATCTGCGCTTTGTCTACAAATGCCATGATCTCACTCCTGACTGCGTAAATGGGGGGATGTAAAGAAAAGCAGGGGCCATCGCAATGGCGACAGCCCCTGATAAGGTCTTACTGCACAGGATGCACGGAAACCTGCTTGCGATCCTTGCCCTTGCGCTCAAACTTGACGTTGCCGTCAACCTTGGCGAACAGGGTATCGTCGCTGCCGATGCCCACGTTGGTGCCCGGATGGATGTGGGTACCGCGCTGACGCACGAGGATGTTGCCGGCCAGGACAAACTGACCGTCGGCGCGCTTGACGCCCAGTCGTTTGGATTCGGAATCGCGGCCGTTCTTGGTAGAGCCGCCGCCCTTCTTATGTGCCATGAGATTACACCTCCGTTATGGATGAAGTCATACCGGAAAACCGGCTTGCAAATGCGCTGTTAACAATCTGCCAAGGATCAGCCGACGATCTTTTCGATCTGCACCTTGGTGTACGGCTGACGGTGGCCCTGCTTGGACTTGGAGTCCTTCTTGGGGCGATACTTGAAGACGATAACCTTCTTGCCCTTGCCGTTTTTGACGACCTTGCCGGAGACGGAAGCGCCGCTGACGACCGGCGTGCCGATCTTGGTGGCCTCGCCGTCGAGAACAGCCAGAACCTGGTCAAAGGTGATTGCCTCACCAGCCTCAACGTTCAGCTTTTCGACATAGATGATGTCGCCCTCGCTGACCTTGTACTGCTTGCCGCCGGTTACGAAAATTGCCTGCATGTGTTGCACCTACTTTCTGATGTAGACTCGCTCTGGAGGCGGCGCAGGGCGCACTTCAAGCCTCTTCAATGCGGCCTGATGATTATACCACGCCCCGGCAGGCTTGTCAACCGCGACTTTTCTGTCCGATTTGTAAACTTTTTCAGTCTTTTCGTCTTGTTTTGCGAACAACTTGACAAAGCCCATGCCCACGGAGTATAATGCGCACATGTCATTTACAAAATGTAACCCGCAGGAAAGGGGGAGGTTCTCATTCCGTCTTTGTTTCGCCGGGCTTTCAGCCGCTATCCGCTTTATGCCCGATGCGCGGCGCTGGCCCTGGGCCTGATCGCAGCGGCGCTGACGGCGCTGCTGCTGCCTGACAGCCGCCACACCTACCGCCTGACCGACGGCAGCGTGTATCAGACCCTTCGCACCAGCGAAACCAACCCGCAGACCGTGCTGGAGCTGGCGGGCCGCCCCCTGCTGGGCAGCGACCGGCTGAGCGTACAGTCCCAGCCGGGCACCACCGACCTGCAGATTCACCGGGCGCGCATGGTGTCCATCCAGGTGGACGGGGCCACCATCATGGCCGAATGCGCCGCCGACACCGTGGGCGGCGTGCTGGAGGCCATGGACATCACCCTGGGTGAGGAGGATATTCTCCACCCCAGCGCCGACACGCAGATGCAGGACGGCATGACCATCACCGTGGTCCGCGTGGAGCACCGTCAGCTGGTCACCGAGCAGGCCATCCCCTGCCAGACGCTGACTGTGCTGGATCTGTCGCTGCCCGTGGGCGAGAGCCGCGTGGACGACGAGGGGGCCGACGGCCTGTCCCGCACCACCACCTATATCACCTATGAAGACGGCGAGGTGACCGATCACCGCCAGCAAACCGAAATCATCACCATGCCCCGCGCCCGCCGCGTCAGCACCGGCATCACCCACGCCGCGCTGGAGGGCACCGCCACGTTGGAGGTCTATCAGCCGCCCAGGGCGCCTGCATCCAGCAGCAAGCCCTCATCCAGCAGCAGCTCTGGCAGCAGCAAGCCCTCCGGCGGCTCAGGCAGCACCGCCGGCTATACCAACGCGGCCGGCGTCAGCAGCGCCTCCGGCGGCGTGCTGACCACCTCCAGCGGCGAGACCTTCAGCTACACCAAAAAGCTCTCCTGCTCGGCCACCGCCTATACCACCGAGGGCTTTGACGAAAAGCACAACGCCTCCGGCAACATTGCCCGCGTGGGCACCGTGGCGGTGGATCCCAAGGTCATTCCTCTGGGAACGGCGCTGTATATCGTCACCGACGACGGCGAATATATCTATGGCTACTGCATTGCCGAGGATACCGGCGGCGCCGTCAAGGGCAACATCGTCGATCTGTTTTTCAACACCCTGGCCGAATGCTATGCCTTTGGCCGCCGCAACTGCACCGTATATGTTCTGGGCTGAACAGCCCGCGCCACAGCCGGACGGCCGCGCCGTCCGGCTGTGTGTTTATTTTTATTGTTCCCGCATATGATAATTGCATATCTTCCGAACATATGAATGTTAATATTTAAATCGGTTCGTCATATACGCCAAAATATTATCCTTAATTATGTTGAAATCGTGCATTGTGTTTTTGGAAGCATCCTGTTACACTGTATTTAATTTAATAATACAGGAGGGTTACCCAATGAAACGTATTATCGCATTGCTGTTGGCTTTGTTCACACTGGCTTCATTCTGCGCCTGCTCGAACAGCGCCGCACCACCTGCCGGCACCGACGCACAGCCTGATACCGCTCCGTCAGCCAGCGCCGATAATCCCGCCTGGACAGCGCCTGGTCAGTCCGGTCTGCTTGTCAACCCGGATCCCAGTAATCCCGCCGTAACCGCCGAGCCCCTGGTCATCCCCCTTGCTTCCAACGACCCGGAAATCACCCTGTGGGAGAGCAACGGTGTGATTCCCTCCGCGTTTGAAACCGACTACGCAAACACTGACCTGTACAACTGGATCTATGATACTCTGGGCGTAAAGCTCAAGGTCAGCATGGTCATCCCCCAGACTGCTACCGAGCAGTTCAACCTGATGATCGTCTCCGGCGATATCACCGACATCATCTCCGACATGAGCAGCTTTTACAAAAAGGGCGGCCAAAATGCCGTGGATGAGGGCCTGATTTATGACCTGACCGACTATGTAGCCAAGTATATGCCCAACTATCAGGCCATGCGCGCCCTCAGCGACATGCACACCCGCGCCTCCATGACCGATGAGGGGCGAATCACATACATTCACAAAATGGACTACACGCAGGAGGTTGACTGGCAGGGCCTTGGCATTTACTCAAACCTGCTGGATGAACTTGGCCTGGCGCTTCCCGTCACCTACGATGACTGGGACAACGTCCTGACGCAGATTCATGAAACCTGGGGCGGCTTCCTGAACATTCCTACCAACGGCGTTTTCCCGAATTCCGAGTTTGCCAGCGGCTATGGCATTGGTACCCAGTGGTATCAGAAAGACGGGAAGGTTTACTACGGCGCGGTGGAGCCTGAATATAAGCAATATCTGTCTCTGCTCCGCGACTGGTTCTCCCGCGGTCTGATTAACCCTGATTTCATGTCTCCCGATGCAGATATGCCGGAGGCCGGCCGCCGCGGCCAGGTTGCCTTTACCTTCCTGTGGGGTCTGGGCGGGCACAACGTCTGGCTGTGGGGCATTGCCGCCGAAACCGAAGACGAAAACCTGTTTTTGCATGGTGTTCCCCACCCCGTTCAGAACGAAGGCGATCAGGCCGGCGTGGTCTCTTTCAAGGCCAGCGTGGTCCGTCAGGGTGCCGCCGTCTCCGCCACCGCAGACGACCCCGTCCTGTGCTGCAAGTTTATGGACTACTTCTATTCTCCCGAGGGTGGAATCTATGCCAACTACGGCCCCATCGGCAAGAGCTGCTACATTGCTGAAGACGGCGAAGTGAAAATGACCGATGCGTATCTGGCCGAAGTCGAGGAGAAAAAAGAAAGCGGTTTCTTCACTGCCGGCGCTACTTGGGAAAACCTGCTGTATAAGTACAGCTGGTACAATTGCTCCTTTGGCGTCATGATGCCAGAACGACTGCTGGGACAGTATGACGATGTAGGCCTGGATGCGTGGCGGCAGTGCCTGGTCTGGACAGAGGCTCACTCCGGCGAATACAACTATCCGGAGGGCACCACAATGACCAGCAAGGAAGCCGAGGAATACGGTACAATCTATGCCGACGCAACAAGCACCATCGATGAATGGACTGCCAAGATCATCGCCGGAATGGTCGATCTGGACGAGGGCTACGACGCCATGACCTCCATTCTGGAGGGTATTCATTTCAACCGCTGCATCGAAATCAAGCAGGCTGCGCTGGACCGCTTCAACGAGCGCTGAGCATCCGCTTATCCGCACAAATCAGCGGCTGCAGGTGTGCTGTCATAAGGCTGCACCCCTGCGGCCTGCCACGATCCCATATCAAACCGAAGGAGGAAACCTGAATGTCCGCACTTACGCAGCTCTCTCTGCAGCTGCCAGCACAGCCGGCCAAACGCGGCGCTCCAAAGGCCAACGCTATAACCTCGCCGAACATGCTCTGGGACGCGGCGGCCGCCTGCGCCTATGTCTATGGAGACGGCAACCGCCTGTATCGTTCCAAAGATCTGCTCCGCTGGGACAGGGTTGAGCCGGACATGCCGCTGACGCTGACACAGCCCGGTGTCGTTCTGCTGCCCAAAGAAGAGCCCTTCCAGCCGGTGCCGGAATATCGCTGCTACACAGTCGAAGGCAACTCGATTCGCCTCATCGTCAGTAGCCGTGCAGAGGGGCCGTATCTGCCGCGGGGAACCGTGCTGCAGGTCTGTCCCGGCGACGAGGCCGCCGCTGCTTGTCCGCAGCCCTTTGCCGATCCCGTTTCCCGAGAGCACTACCTTGTATATGGCAAGGACAGCGCAATTTATGTCCTGCATCTGAACCCCCGCAACGGAATGGCATATGAAACGGGACAAGGCGTCTGCCTGGCGCGGCGCCCCAGCTGGGCCAAGGCAATCAGTTTCCCCAGCCTGGCTTATTATGCCGAAACCGGCTATTACTACCTGACCGTTACATACGGCAACGAAACAGACGGCAACATCCGCGTCGGCCGCAGCAAGAGCATTACCGGCCCCTATGTAGACGCCGGAGGCCGTGTTCTGACCGACGTGGAGGACTTTGACGCCAGAGTCGGTACCATGCTGGCCGCCGGCTACCGCCTGGATGACCACGACGGCTGGGCCGCCCCCATGAACGGAAAGCTGCTCCAGGCAGGCGAGTTGGGTTGGATGCTGGCGCTCACCGCGAAAAACAGCGAAGGCCGCGTTTTTCAAATCCGCCGCGTAATATGGACGGATGACGGGTGGCCGGTTGTCAGCCCCGAATGCTACGGCGGCGAAACATGGCAGCCGGCAAAGGCAGCCGATCTGCCCGGACGCTATGAAATAATCACGTTTGTCCCGCGTCTGCCGCAGGCAATGACCGAGTTTGTAAAAATGGAGCTTCTTACCCCGGCTGTACAGGGCGTGTCCTCCACCCGCAACGACTGGGCCTATAAAATCGCGGCAGATTCTCAGGGCCGCGTGGAGCTGGGCGGCTCTCACCGCGGCAGCTGGGTGTGGAAAAATGACCGGATTCTCGAGATCCGGTACCCCAACTTTACGCAGACTCTTTACGTGCTTCCCGCGTGGGACTGGGAGCTGGGCGAAGGAACAATGGTTCTGACTGGATTGGACAGCAAAGGACAGGCCGTGTGGGCCAAGCGCCGCGACCTGCCGCCGCGCCGTCGACCTTAAGGAAAGGAGGATTTACCATGGCTTACACAATCGACAATTCGCTTCGTTTTCCGGCGGAGCCGCCCCATCCAACGCCTGTGCCGGAGTTCAATCCCGGTCAGCGCCCTGCGGATACCGGCGTCTGGGGTTCGCACGACCCGGCGATCTATCACGATCCCGTTTCCGGGCACTATTATACCTATTGCACCGGTGCCGCCGCTCGCCGTTCTGACGATCTGATCACCTGGACAACACTGGGCAAAGTAGTGGACGATCCGCCTCCCGAGAGCCAGGCGATCGTCGGCGGAAATTCCATCTGGGCGCCGGATATTATCAAAGTAGGCGATGAGTACCGCATGTACTGCTCCAATTCCAGCTGGGGCGTACGGCAAAGCGCCATTTTTCTGGCTGTTGCCGACAACGCGGAGGGGCCGTTTCACCCACGGGGCGTTGTGGTCGCCACATCGGAAGACGCCCCCTGCAACGCCATTGACGCCAACTTGATCGAAGATGCCCAGACCGGCGAGCAGTACATGGTCTACGGCTCCTTCTGGGGCGGGTGTCATATGATTCAGCTTGACCCGGAAACCGGCCTGTCCGCCACAGAAGGCGTCGGCTGGTGTGTAGCCTGCCGCCCGCAGTGGGTTGACTGCGCCATTGAGGGGCCGTACATCCGCTACAATCCCGATACCGGGTATTATTATCTGTTTGTTTCTTACGGTTCTCTGCAAACCGACTATAACATCCGCGTTGGCCGCAGCCGCAATGTCAAGGGGCCGTATTACGATGCCAACGGGCGATGCATGACTGACATGGATGACAACACCAACGAGGTCGGTTACCTGTTGGCCGCAGGGTATCAGTTTGAGGGCGGCCAGTCCTGGATGGGACCGGGCCACAACTCTGTCCTGCACGACTTTGACAACCAGTGGTATCTGGTTTGTCATATCCGCCCGCAAAATTTCAAGGCCGCCGGGATTTCCACCATGCACATTCACAAACTGTACTGGACGGCAGACGGCTGGCCCGTTGCCAGCCCCGAGCAATATGCCGGAGAAGAGACGCAGCCCATCCCAGCTTCTGCGCTGACCGGCTGCTAT
>CACXCV010000078.1 GCA_902766215.1 Oscillospiraceae bacterium | reverse complement strand
CTGTCCAACCTGGACGCCAAGCTGCGTGCGCAGATGCGTACCGAGCTGACCAAGCTGCACAAGCGCCTGGACACCACCTTCATCTATGTTACCCACGACCAGACCGAGGCTATGACCATGGGCACCCGCATTGTCGTCCTGAAGGACGGCTTCATCCAGCAGGTCTCCACGCCGCAGGATCTGTATGAGCATCCGGTCAACCTGTTCGTCGCCACCTTCATCGGTTCTCCCCAGATGAACACCATGAACGCTGTCCTCTCCGACGAGGGCGGCCACACCTATGCCACCTTCGGCAAGGTGAAGCTGCTGCTGCCCGATTCCATCGGCCGCAAGCCCGCTGTCATGTCCTACATTGGCAAGGAAGTCATCCTGGGCATCCGTCCCGAGGACATCCATGACGAGGATCTGTACCTGCGCGAGTACCCCGAGTACATCTTCGAGGCCACGGTCGACGCCACCGAGCTGATGGGCGCCGAGACCTATCTGTACATGGTTTCCGGCGACGAGCAGTTCACCGCCCGCGTCAGCCCCAGCACCACCGCCCGCGTTGGCGACACTGTCAAGCTGACCGTTGAGGCCGGTAAGGTTCACCTGTTCGACACCGACACCGAGAAGAACTTCAGCCTGTAATCTGCCCTTTGCCCGGGATCTTTCCGGTTCCGCGCAACATTGCGAACGGCTTTCTCATGTGCATAAAACCACACCGTTCCCGCCTTATGAGAACGGTGTGGTTTTTTCACGCCTGCATTTTTTGCACGCTAACGTTATTTTACGATTATAAACACGATGTTTTAGAGAGGACAGTATGGCTTCGAAATCAATCAACGTCACCGACGAATCCAGGAGCGTCACCAAAACGATTTTCCTGCTGGCCTGGCCGGTTTTCCTCGAGCAGATCTTTACCACGCTGGTCAGCTATGCTGACACGGCCATGGTCGGCTCGCTGGGCGCCTGGGCCACGGCCTCGGTTACCATCAGCAACTCCCCCATCATGCTCATCAACGGCATCATCATGTCCCTGGGCGTGGGCATTACGGCGCTGGTTGCCCGCGCCGTGGGCGCCGGCGACCCCAAAATGGTGCAGAAGCTGATGCGGCACGCCATTATGGCCATTGTGGCCATCGGCATCCCGCTGTCGGTGCTGACTATTGCGCTCTACCGGCTGATCCCCATGTGGATGGGCGCCGACCCCGAAATTCTTGACACCGCCGCCACCTATAACCTGATCGTCTCCTGTGGACGCATCTTCATGACCACGTCCATGATGCTCAACTCCGCCTTCCGAGGCTATGGCGACACCAAGACGCCACTCATCGTCAACACGATGATGAACGTTGTCAATGTGTTCTTCAACTTCCTGCTGATCTACCCCACGCGCGTCATCTCCCTCTTCGGGCTGGAGTTTACCATGTGGGGCGCCGGGCTGGAGGTAGCGGGCGCCGCCATTGCCACGTCCATCGGCATGACCGCTGCCGGCCTGACCACGCTGTGGGTCGCTTTCTTCCGCAAGAACGAATACCGCATCCACTTCCGCGGCAGCTGGAAGCCCGACTGGGCGCTGACCAGGCAGATCTTCAAGATCAGCTTCCCGGCCATGCTCGAGCGGCTGTTCATGTCCTCGTCGGGCATTTTTGTCACCCGCAGCATCGCCACCCTGGGCACCGTGAACATTGCCGCCAACAGCCTGAGCTTGACAGCCGAATCGATGTCCTTCATGCCGGCCTTCGCCTTCCAGACCGCCGCCACGACGCTGGTCGGCCAGTCTCTGGGCGCAGGCAAGCCGCAGCTAGCTGAAAAGTTTGTCCGTACCACGCTGATCATGGGCGTAATTCTCATGTGCTTCACGGGCTTGGGGCTGTTCGTCTTTGCCGAGCCAATCATCGGCATCTTTACGCCCGACGCCGACGTCATCGCCGTGGCTGCCAGCTGCCTGCGGGTCGTGGCTTTCCTGCAGGTGCCCCAGGTCATCAGCTGGATTTATGCCGGCGTGCTGCGCGGCGCGGGCGACACCAAGATCAACTTCTACATCACCGCCTCCACCAACTGGCTCATCCGCACGCTCTGGTCCATCCTCTGCATCCGTGTGTTCGGCATGGGTCTTGTATCCACCCAGGTGGTTACGCTGGTTGAGGTAATTATCCGTACAGCGCTGCTCTATCTGCGCTATCGCACCGGCAAGTGGAAGTCTGCCATTGATGACCGCGAGATGAAGGCCATTCAGGCCGAATCTTGAACCGTTTTTCTGTAACATAGGAGGTCTGTTTATGAACGAACTTCAGCTGCAGCAGCTGTTTGATCAGGCTGCCGTTACCCGCACCAGCGGCACGCCGCAGGAGCTGGCCTGCGCACAGTTTTTGCAGGCGCAGTGCCAGGCCCTGGGCCTGCAGGCGGCAATCGAGCCGTTTGCCGTGCCTATGGCCCGGATTGACGAGGCCAGCCTCACCGTGGATGGTCAGGCGATCCCCTGCCGGGGCTATCTCTGCGCCGGAAACGGCGAGGTCGAGGCGCCGCTGATTTATCTGCCCAGTCTCGACCGCTATTCGCTCAGCCAGGCCCGGGGCTGTATCGCTCTGATCGACGGCGGCGTCGGCTATTGGGCCTTCAAGGACCTGGTGCAGGCCGGCGTAGTTGGCGTCATCAGCTATGACGGCGACATCAACTATGCCGACTGCGACATCGACCAGAAGGAGCTGCGCAGCTATGTCAGCGAGGGCGTCAAGCTCCCCTGCGTGAGCATCCATGCCAAGCGCGCCGTCGAGCTGGTCCGCAGCGGGGCGAAAACTGCCAAAATTGTGCTCCGCCAGACCGAGTGGGAGGGCCAGTCGCAGAATGTGGTGCTGGACCTGCCCGGCCAGAGCAGCGAGCAGATCATCCTCACGGCCCACTATGACAGCACCTGGCTGTCCAGCGGCGCCTATGACAACCTCTCCGGCAGCCTGGGCCTGCTGGGCATTGCCGAGCACTTTCTCACCCACCCGCACCAGCGCAGCCTGCGCTTTATCTGGTGCGGCTCGGAGGAGCGCGGCCTGCTGGGCTCCAAGGCCTATGTCCGCGACCACGCGTCCGAGCTGGACTCGGCGGTGCTCAACATCAACCTGGACATGATCGGCTGCATCATGGGCTCG
>CACXCV010000077.1 GCA_902766215.1 Oscillospiraceae bacterium | reverse complement strand
TGGCTGTCGGTCCGCGCGCAGGGCGGAACGATGGTGCTGCGGATCGAGGATCTGGATCCGGCCCGGTGCCGGCCGGAGTATGCTGTCTAGCTGCGGGCCGACCTGCGCTGGCTGGGCCTGGACTGGGACAGCGAGGCGCCGCAGCAGTCGCAGCGCACCGCGGCCTATGCCGCGGCCTTTGACCGGCTGAGCGGGCAGATTTACCCCTGCTATTGCTCCCGGGGTGAGCTGCTGGCCGCCTCTGCGCCGCACCTGGCCGACGGGCGCAGCGTGTATCCCGGCACCTGCCGGAACCTGACGCCGGCCCAGCGGGCGGAAAAGACCAAGGCGCCCAGCTGGCGGCTGATTGTCCCCGACCGGGAGATTGCCGTGGAGGACCGGCTGCAGGGCCGCTATGCCGAAAACCTGGCCCGGGAGACAGGCGATTTTATCCTCCGCCGGGCCGACGGAGTCTATGCCTATCAGCTGGCGGTGGTGGTGGACGACTTGGCGGCCGGCGTGACCGAAGTGGTGCGCGGCCGCGACCTGCTGTCCTCCACGCCGCGGCAGATGTACCTGTATGAGCTGCTGGGCGCGCCTGCACCGGCCTATGCCCATGTGCC
The DNA here is from genome assembly GCA_902766215.1 of Oscillospiraceae bacterium. Taxonomy (GTDB): domain Bacteria; phylum Bacillota; class Clostridia; order Oscillospirales; family Oscillospiraceae; genus RUG11142. Next base: position 2,113 of record CACXCV010000077.1, on the reverse strand, counting down.
GCTGCTGCTGGCGGAGGACGGCCGCCGTCTGAGCAAGCGTGAGCGCGACCTGGATCTGGGTGCGCTGTCCCGGCGCACCACGCCGGAGCGCCTGTTGGGGCAGCTGGCCTGCTGGGCCGGGCTGCGCGGCACGCCGGAGGCAGCCACGGCCCGCGAGCTGGCGGCAGAGTTTGACTGGGCGCGCGTCCGGCGCACAGACATCCCGGTGCCGGCCGGCTGGGAGGAACAGCTGTAAGGCGGCCGGGCCGCGAATAACGGCTTGCCAAATCGGGCATGTTGGGGTATACTGATACCAAGTAGCAAGAGGAGGCGATCCCTTATGAGAAAAGCGAAGAAAAAGACCAACTGCATTGCGCTGATTGCGACGATTGCCGCCGCGGTTGCCGCTGTGGCCGGCGCTGTCTGCCTAATTGTCCGCTATAAGGACGAGCTGGCCGAGCTGTGCAGCAAGATTGCACGCAAGGTGTCCCGACCGGCGGAATACGACGATTTTGCAGACGTGGACGAAATTGAAGACTGAACGGACACATCCGCGGCCATGCATCGTCATGGCCGCGGATGTGTTGTTTATTCGGTCAGCAGCGCAGCGCCGGCAGCGGGCGCACCGGTGAACAGCGCGGTGGTTTCGCGCAGCGGAAGCAGCACGGCGCCCTGTTCCAGCAGCTGGGTCAGAATCTGCCCGGCGTCGCTGCCGGTGAGCGCCAGCAGGGCGGGGTCCTCGCCAATGGAATCCCACGTTGCGTTGTTGTGGGTGGCATAGTGGGAAAAGCAGCCGCTGGCCGGCTGGTCGAGGGTCATCAGGCTGCGGCGGCAGAGCGTCAGAAGCAGCGCGCCGTTGGCAGCGCCGGCGTCGCCGGCCAGGCCGATGCTGTGGCCCGCGCCATAGAGCTGGCGCACCAGGTCGCCGTTGGACAGAATCTCGTCGGCGGTCAGGTATACGGCGGCCAGCAGCTTGTGCTCGTCCAGCACCGGCAGGGCGGCGCGTGCCGCCTCGACCCCCACCAGGGCGGGATAGACCGTGAGCACGGCCGGCTCGTCGGGGGCAGCCGGGTCGTCGTCCGGCTGATTGGGCAGATCCGGTTCGTTGGGCCGGCTGGGGGTGTCCGGTTTGCTGCCGGGGTTGCTGTCGGGGGTGGAGGGCGTGGTTGGCGTGGTCAGGCTGGCGATGTATTTTTCTGACCGGTCCGTGATGAGCTTTTCAGCCTTTTCAAGGAATAGGACATCCTCCCACACCTGGGCGCCGGTGGTCAGACGCACGACAGGCCAGCCGTGCTGGCTGGTGAGATAGCTGACGCCGATGCCGAAAAAGCCGGCGCAGTATTCCAGCGGCAGAAACACCTGATCGCCGCGCATGGCGGCGGTGATCTCCTCGGTGACGCCGGCCTGGGTCTGCACATAGCCGTCGGCCAGGTAGAAGGTCAGGCTGCGCTTGCTGGCGCCGCTGTAAAGCAGCAGGGTCATGTTGCCGGCGTTATACGAGGCGGAGAGGTTCAGCGAGGTAATATCAAAGGTGGTGCTGTGTACATATAACACGCTGCCGGACCAATAGGGCATGGTGGTGCTGGAGAGCGCATAGGGCATGGTGTCGTTGAGGGCCAGAAAGATAATGTCCGAGCCGTCGGCTGCCGCTCCGGCCCCGGGGCACAGCCCCAGCAGCAGGACGCACAGCAGCAGACAGCCCAGAGGACGCTTCCAGCGCTGCATGGCGGTCGCCTCCCGGATGTCTATAGATATTGCTATTATAACAGCTTGGCGCAGCTTTGACAAGCGGCAGACGCTGCCGCACGTACAGTCAAAATGCTGGCAGCCTGTGCGGCACCCCGGCAGATCATGCGGCGCAGCCGAAAAATATAAATAAGGAGAGAAACGGACATGGACAACATTTTTCACCGCGTCAGCATACGGAAATATCAAGACCAGCCTGTGGAAGAGGAAAAAATCCTTCAGATTTTACGGGCCGGCATGCAGTCGCCCAGTGCATGCAACCAGCAGCCGTGGGAGTTTTATGTGGTGACAGACAGGGACACGATCCAAAAGCTGTCGCACTGCACCCCGTATGCCAGGTGCGCCGCACGGGCGCCGGTCGTGATTGTTTCGGTGTATCGAACGGAAG
>CACXCV010000076.1 GCA_902766215.1 Oscillospiraceae bacterium | reverse complement strand
CGGCCAGCATCACGTCGCGGTGGACGGGCTGGTCGGCCAGATACCAGTCGAGACTGCGGTCCTCCATCCACTCCGAGGTCTCGGCAAAGTCCTGCCCCATGAACAACAGCTTTTTCCCCGGGTGGCCCAGCATCCAGCAGTAGGCCGTTTTCAGGCAGCCCAGCTTGTCCTCCATGTTGCCGGGGATCTTATACACCAGTGGCTTTTTCAGGTGAACCACCTCGTCGTGGCTCAGGGGGAGGATAAACTGCTCCAGAAAGGCATAGCTGAGGGTGTAGACCATCTTTTCGTGGTGATACCGGCGATAGACCGGATCCAGCTTGAGATATTCGAGGAAGTCGTGCATCCAGCCCATGTTCCATTTCAACGAAAAGCCAATGCCGCCCTCGTCGGCGGAGGTGGTCACCCCAGCCTGAATGGACGAATCCTCGGCCATCAGCAGCGCCCGGGGCGCCCGGCGGCGCAGCACGCTGGACAGGTGGTGGAAAAACTCCAGCGACTCCAGGTTGCGGTCATCGCCCAGCACGTTGTTTTCCCAGGTGCCGGGGGCGCGTCCATAGCCGCGGTAGAGCATGAAGGCCACCGCGTCCACCCGCAGGCCGTCGATGTGATAGCGCTCGATCCAGAACAGCGCGTTGGCCAGCAGAAAGTTGCTGACCTCGGGTCGGCCCAGGTCAAAGAACTTGGTGCCCCACTCCGGGTGCTCGCCCCGGCGGGGGTCGGCATATTCATACAGGGGCGCACCGTCGAACCAGCTCAGCCCCACGGCGTCGCGGGGAAAGTGACAGGGCACCCAGTCCAGCAGCACGCCGATGCCCTGCCGGTGGAGATAGTCCACCAGATACATCAGGTCCTCCGGGGCGCCATAGCGGGCCGTGGGGGCATAGTATCCCGTGACCTGATAGCCCCACGAAGCGTCCAGCGGGTGCTCGGCAATGCCCATCAGCTCCACGTGGGTATAGCCCATATAGCGCACATAGTCCCCCAGCTGGTGCGCCAGCGTGCGATAGTCGAGGAAGCCGTCCTCTCCCCGGGCATAGTCCTTTTTCCACGAGCCGAGGTGTACTTCATAGATGCTCATGGGCGCGGTGTGAAAGTCCTGCGCCAGCCAGGCCCCGTCCTGCCAGTCATAGCCATCCAGCCGGGTCACCACCGAGGCGTTGTCCGGCCGCAGCTGCGCGGCAAAGGCATAGGGGTCGGCCTTTTCATACAGCTGGCCGTCGCAGCCCAGCACGCCGTATTTATACAGCGTGCCGGGGCCGATCCCCGGGACAAAGACGGCCCAGATGCCGCCGTCGGGCAGCGGCTCAAGCGGAATCACGCCCGGCTGCCAGCCGCTGCGGTCGCAGAGCAGGCTGACGGCCTGTGCCTGCGGCGCCCACACGGCAAAGTGAGTGCCGGCCGCGCCGTTCTGCACGCCGGGGTGCGCCCCAAGCTTGTCATAGATTTCATAATGGGTTCCGTGGGCAAACAGATAGCGGTCATAGGCTGTGACAAAGGGTTCCATAGTCTGCGCCTCCCTGCCGGTTGTTGGTTGTCTTCAGTATACCTCGTCTGCCCCGCCTGCGTCAACCGGGAGCGGGGAGAAAATCCTGCGCATTCGCGCAATTGGATATTGCACGATGACACATTATCCGATATAATGACAAGGAAAGGCGGTGAGGGGATGAAAAGCGAGTGGAGCCAGCGCCTTCAGGCGCTGATCGACGCGGCCCTGGGCACCAAAACCCGGCAGCCCCCCGCAGACGGCGGGCAGATGATCCTCGACCTGGACGGCGCACCGGAGCAGGACGGCCCGGTCTACCGCGACGAGCCGATTCTCTTCACGGCGGCGCAGATGGCCGAATACACCCCGCCGCAGATCCGCCGGATGCGCCGCGCGGCGCAGAACTTCAGCAGCTACAGCCAGAGCACGGCCATGTTGTTTTACACCCAGGGAAAGATGATGGAGTCCTTCGAGGACGACTATCCCGGCCACGCGGAATACTTTCAGTATTTCCCCACCTATCAGGCCATGACCAACCAGCAGCTGCGGGTGTATTTCACCTGGCGCAGCCGGGTGCGCAGCGGCTGGATCGAGCAGACCTCGCTGTCCTATGCCTATGTATATGTTTATGAGCTGCTGGGCGGCATCGGCGTGTCCTCGCCCCAGGAGGGGTATGACCGGCTCTGCCGCTTCTGGCAGGCCTACCGTGACCTGGACAGCCGCCTGGATGACCACCTGCCCGGCTGGCTGCGCGACTATGCCGTGTGGCACGGGCTGAACCCGGCGCAGCTGACCGGCGGCGGCCTGAGCGGGCAGGAGCAGGCGGTGCTCACGCTGCTGCACCGGCAGGAGCACAGCGACAGCGAGGTCTGCGCCGCGCTGAGCCTGCTCTCGTCTTATTCGCTGGAGAACTCGCGCTTTTACAAGCTCCACCCCGAGCAGATGGCCCAGGTGGTCAGCCGGGTCTATGCCGCGCTGGAGGAATATTACGGGAAAAACCGGAAAAACGACCTCTGCGCCAAGCTCTTTGGCCGGATGTACAGCAGCCCGCACCAGATGTTTCAGGGCGCGGTGTTCTATCAGGACAAGCCGCACCCCGACGCGGTGTATGAGCTGACGCCGCTGCACCGCTTCTGCTGCAAAAACGACCGCTGGACACGGGAGCACTTTTATCTCTACCGCCAGAAGTCGCCCGAGGCCGGCGCACTGCTCAAGCAGATCGACTATCAGCTGCGGCAGGCCTGGGGCTTCAAGTCGCCGCTGAAGCCGGCTGAGCTGAGCAAGACCTTTCAGTCCGTGCTGGACAAGGTAATGGCCCAGTGGCAGGCCGGGCGCGCGGCGGAGCAGGAGGCGGCGGCCCGGGCAGCTGCACCGCGCCTGGTGATCGACACCTCGCGCCTGCAGCAGATCCGCCGCGCCGCGCTGGAGACGCAGCAGCGGCTGATTGTGGACGAGCCGGAGGACGCGCCGGCCCCGCCGGCATTCGTCCCGCGGGAGCAGCCCGCCCCGGCGCCTGCGGCGGCTTCTGCCGTGCCCGCACCGGGTGCTGCGCCCGCGGCGGCGCCTGCCGCACCCGACCCTGTTCCGGCCCCGGCAGGCCCGGAGGACGAGCTGGACCTGCGGCCTGAGGAGCTTCGTCTGCTGCGGTGCCTGCTCTATGGCCGGCCATGGCAGGACTGGGTGCGCACTGCGGGGCTGACCCCTGCCCTGCTGGCCGACCGCATCAACGAGGCGCTGTTCGACCGCTTTGCTGACACGGTGCTCTGCTGCGACGGCGACGTGCCCTCGCTGATCGAGGATTATACCGACGAACTGAAAGGACTCATTGAGCCATGAAACTGCCGAAACGAATTGCAACCGTGCTGATCAACTCGCTGAAAAGCGGCGTGGTGCCGCGCATCGGCCTGCCGTATATCACCGTGGGGCGCGAGGCGGAGATCAAGGCCCTGCTGCACGACGTGGACCTGATTGCCGAGGGCGGCGCGACCTTTCGCTTTATCGTGGGGCGCTATGGCAGCGGCAAGAGCTTTTTGCTGCAAACCATCCGCAGCTATGTGATGGACCGCAACTTTGTCGTGGTGGACGCAGACCTGTCGCCCGAGCGGCGGCTGCAGGGCACCCGCGGCCAGGGCCTGGCCACCTACCGCGAGCTGATCGGCAACATGTCCACCAAGACCCGGCCCGAGGGCGGCGCGCTGACGCTGGTGCTGGACCGTTGGATCAGCGGCGTGCAGAGCGAGGTGGCGGCCGGGAGCGGCCTGCAGCCCGACGACCCGGCCTTTGCCGCGCAGGTGGAAAAGCGGATCTACGAGGTGGTGGGCGCGCTGAGCGAGATGGTCCACGGCTTCGACTTTGCCAGGCTGCTGGTGCTGTACTACCGCTCATATCTGGGCGGCGACGACGAGACCAGGGCCCGGGTGGTCAAGTGGTTCCGGGGCGAGTACAACTCCCGTACCGAGGCCCGGCAGGAGCTGGGCGTGCAGATTATCATCACCGACGACGACTGGTATGACTATCTCAAGATCTTCGCCGCCTTTTTCCGTCTGGCGGGGTACGCGGGACTGATGATCATGATCGATGAGCTGGTCAATATATATAAGATCCCCAATTCCATCACCAGGCAGTACAATTACGAGAAAATGCTGACCATGTACAACGATACGCTGCAGGGCAAGGCGCGCTATCTGGGCATCATCATGGGCGCGACGCCCCAGGCCCTGGAGGACAAGCGGCGCGGCATCTACAGCTATGAGGCGCTTCGTTCGCGCCTTTCTGAGGGAAAGTTTTCAAGACCCGGCGCAAGGGATCTTCTGGCACCGGTCATCCGGCTGGAGCCCTTGACCGCGGAGGAAATGCTGGTGCTCTGCGAGAAGCTGGCGGACATGCACGCCGACCTCTATGGCTATCAGAGGAAACTGAGCACAGAGGACCTGGTCCCGTTTATCAAGATCGAATACGGGAGGATCGGAGCGGATCAAAATATCACGCCCCGCGAAGTCATCCGCGACTTCATAGAGCTTCTGGACATCATGTACCAAAATCCGGATATGCGCGTGGAGGATCTGCTGCAGTCGGAGTCATTCAGTTATGCGAAGTCGGAAGCGGTCTCCGACCTGACAGAGAAGAACTATGCGGAATTTGAGATCTGATCACCGGCAGGCCCTGCCGATCTGAGGTACTTAGCGAGGCACTTGACTTATGGATGTTTTCTACAGATACGCCCCCTTCATACAGGATTATATCTTCCGCTCCGGCTGGAAGACGCTGCGCGGCGTTCAGAATGCAGCAGGCGAT